>SUXY01000034.1 GCA_015060705.1 Bacteroides sp.
AACATTTCGATGATAGTACCTTCGTGTACAGAACCTACTGTAAATACAGTTTCGAATACATCCCATGGATTTTCTTCCAACTGCTTGTGACCGAGGCTCAAACGACGGTTTTCCTTATCGATTTCGAGAACCTGAACTTCGATGTCAGCGCCAATCTGAGTGAATTCTGATGGGTGCTTGATCTTCTTAGTCCAAGACAAGTCAGAGATGTGGATCAAACCATCAACACCTTCTTCGATTTCTACGAATACGCCGAAGTTAGTGAAGTTGCGAACCTTAGCAGTGTGCTTAGAAGCTACCGGATACTTTTCTTCGATAGTTTCCCATGGGTCTTGCTTCAATTGCTTGATACCCAAAGACATCTTGCGTTCGTCGCGGTCGAGAGTCAAGATAACAGCTTCTACATCGTCACCTACCTTCATGAAGTCTTGAGCTGAGCGCAAGTGCTGTGACCATGACATTTCTGATACGTGGATCAAACCTTCAACACCCGGAGCGATTTCGATGAATGCACCGTAGTCAGCCATAACCACTACCTTACCCTGTACCTTGTCACCAACCTTCAAGTCAGCGTTCAATGCATCCCATGGGTGCGGAGTCAATTGCTTCAAGCCGAGAGCAATGCGCTTCTTTTCATCATCGAAGTCGAGGATAACAACGTTCAACTTCTGATCCAATTCTACTACTTCCTTCGGATCGCTTACACGGCCCCAAGACAAGTCTGTGATGTGAATCAAACCGTCTACGCCGCCCAAGTCGATGAATACACCGTAAGAAGTGATATTCTTAACAGTACCTTCGAGTACTTGTCCTTTTTCGAGCTTACCGATAATTTCCTTCTTCTGTTGTTCCAATTCAGCTTCGATAAGAGCCTTGTGAGATACAACAACGTTCTTGAATTCTTGGTTGATCTTAACCACCTTGAATTCCATAGTCTTGCCTACGAATACATCGTAGTCACGGATAGGCTTAACATCGATCTGAGAACCCGGCAAGAATGCTTCGATACCGAATACGTCAACGATCATACCACCCTTAGTGCGGCACTTGATGTAACCCTTAATGATTTCTTCGTTTTCAAGAGCAGCGTTTACGCGATCCCAAGAGCGAGTAGCACGTGCCTTCTTGTGAGAGAGGATCAACTGACCCTTCTTGTCTTCCTGATTTTCGATGTATACTTCTACTGTATCACCAATCTTCAAGTCAGGATTGTAGCGGAATTCATTCAAAGGAATGATACCGTCTGATTTGTAGCCGATGTTGACAACAACTTCGCGCTTGTTCATAGAAATGACAGTACCATCTACAACCTCGCGGTCATTTACCTTGTTCAAAGTACCGTCATAAGCCTTTTCAAGCTCTTCGTGGCTCATGCCTGTTACAGCTTCACCGTTTTCATACGCTTCCCAGTTGAAATCTTCAATAGGAGCAATGTTCTTTAAGTTTTCCATTAAAAAATAAGTTAATAATAATGTTAATTGTGTTAGACTTTATATTGTATATATCTAAATCGGGCGCAAAGATACAACAAATTCCTGAAACACACATGCGTTTCAGGAATTTATTTTATGTATTCTCCGTTAAATAATCAATAGAATTGGCGGATTTCTGCACCTTTATAATAATGTCGCAGTATTTCTTCGTAAGTGTATCCTTTCTCACCCATGACGGCGGCACCAACTTGGCAGAGACCTACGCCATGTCCCCATCCTGCTCCGGAAAGGAGGAACCACTGAGGTACGCCGTCCTTCAATTCTCCCTTGTCAACCACAAACGCTGAACTGCGTAAGTGAGAGTCCGAAAGGGTACGGCGGATTTCCATTTCTTTGCCAATGGTAAACGTTTTTAATGTTCCTACAATCTTGAGCTTGCAAATACGACCGGAGGTTCCACGTTGGACAGGAATCAAATCGAGAATGTCTCCGTAGTCGGTACGGGTATTGGTGCGAATCAATTCGGCCAATTCCGCTTGGGTATAACGGATGTGCCAACGATAGAAGTCTGGGTTTTCCAAATCATAATGATTCAATATCTGCGACAGGATTTTCTTGTCGTGTGTGTCGCAGAACGACTTTGGAGCCTTGCGAATCCAGTGCTCGGCTTCCTCTTCATTGGTCAAGTCTGGCAACGGACGGTTTTCTTCCTGGTCTGCATCGCGGATAGCGGTCAAATAAGGATAATGCTTGTCTTCCCAGCAGTTTTCGAATTCTTCAGTAGCACCGCCACAGCATTTGGTAAAACGAGCGTCGCAAATCGTTTTTCCATGCATCAACAGGCGTCCCCGAGTGGCACGTACAGCTTCGGCCACCGTGGCATTGGAGGCTTTGGTAATACCGTGATAGCGCTGGCAGTGGTCGTCGGCACAAACATCAAAGGTTGTGTGGTCTTCCCGGTCGTACCAACGGATGTATTCTTCCTTGGTCTTGATGAACGAGAAGAAACCTTCATCCTTTCCGCTCATGGCTTTCCGTTTTTCAATCTGGGCAAAAAGCCAGCTACGGGAAACAACCGCGTGTGCTTTTAACAACTCCAACGACGAATTGGCGCTCATTTCCGATGAAATGACACTGGTGAGGTAGTCCTCGACAGGGAGTATGTTGATAGCCACAATTTTACCTTCGTCTACCATTAGCTTTAAAGTTCCCAAGAATGTTTGGGTTTCTTGGCGTTCCCAATGGAAGTTAAGACCAATGGTGACATCGTATAAAGAGAAAGAGTTCTGTTCTTCCTGTGGGGTAAAAGTCAACTCTCTGTACAAGTTGCCGTTCCAAAGGATGCCTCCTTCACTGAAGGATACACTTTGCTTGTCACTTACCGTTTCTCCTTTGGCAAAAAAATTGCCATGTAGGGTAAAGTGGATTTCCTGTGCATTGACAATCCCGACACTAATTTCAGGTTCTTTCATGTATGATAGTTTCTTAATTTTTCTAATTTGGGTGCAAATATAGGCATTATATCTTTATTTTTGTGTACCTTTGTATATTTAAATGCGAAAAACAGACATGGAAACTCCTAAAATAGCACTGCTCGGTAAGACGTTGTATGAGATACAGCAAATTGTGGCAAATCTTGGAATGCCGAAGTTTGCTGCCAAGCAAATAACTTCTTGGCTGTATGACAAGAAAGTGGATTCGATTGACGAAATGACCAATCTTTCTTTGAAGCATCGGGAAGCTTTGAAAGAAGGTTATGAAGTAGGGGCTTCTGCACCGGTGGAGGCTATGCGCTCGGTCGATGGAACCGTGAAGTATTTGTTCCGTACGCCTACTAACGATTATGTGGAAGCAGTATATATACCGGATAATGATCGGGCTACCCTCTGTGTCTCATCACAGGTAGGCTGTAAGATGAATTGTAAGTTCTGTATGACCGGTAAGCAAGGATTTACCGCCAATCTCACCGCCAATCAGATTCTGAATCAAATCTATTCCATCCCCGAACGGAACACTTTGACCAATTTGGTGTTTATGGGTATGGGAGAACCTTTCGATAACTTGGATGAGGTTCTGAAGGTATTGGAGATTCTTACTTCTGATTATGGCTACAAGTGGAGTCCGAAACGTATTACTGTATCTTCAGTCGGCTTGAAGAAGGGGTTGGAACGTTTCTTGAATGAAAGCGATTGTCATTTGGCTATCAGTATGCACTCCCCGATTCCTTCACAACGTCGGGAACTGATGTCAGCCGAGAAAGCTTTCTCGATTGAAGAGATTGTCGAAGTGTTGAGTCGATACGATTTTACCAAACAGCGTCGCTTGTCTTTCGAGTACATCATGTTCAAGGGTGTAAACGATTCGTTGGTATATGCCAAGGAGATTGTTCGTTTGTTGCGTGGTATTGAATGTCGCATGAACCTGATTCGTTTCCATGCGATTCCGAATGTGGATTTGGAAGGAACCGGAATGGAACACATCATTGCATTCCGAGACTATCTGACTCAACACGGGGTATTCGCAACAGTCAGGGCTTCCCGTGGTGAAGACATTTTTGCCGCTTGTGGTATGCTCTCCACCGCCAAACAGCAGGAAGAGAAAAAGAAATGATCAAGAAAAAAATAGAGAAAATGAAAAAGCAAGTAATGAACTTATTGAGCATGGCACTGATGGCATTGGTGCTGTTCTCTTGTGATGGAGGTAATGATAAGAAAGGCGGGAAGTCGCTTTTCACTCCTGTGTCCAGCGGTCGTCCATACGAAATGCTGGTAGTGATAGACAAGGCAATGTGGGAGCGTCCTGCCGGTCGTGCCCTTTTCAATGCATTGGATACCGATGTGCCGGGACTGCCCCAACCGGAGCGTTCGTTTCGCATCTCGAATATCGGCCCCGACCATTTCAACCGTGGGATGCGCATCTTCCGCAATATCATCGATGTGGATATCCAGCCTATCTATACCCAACCGAAGCTGAAGTATTCGCGTGATAGTTATTCTTCACCTCAGATGATTATGACCATTCAGGCACCGGATGAAGCTTCGTTTGAGGAGTTTGTAAACAAGAACAAACAGGTGATTGTCGATTTCTTCACCAAGGCAGAAATGAACCGTCAAATCAATTTGCTGAAGAAAGAATATAGTGGAGCGATAGCTGCAAAGGTGGGTAGTATGTTCGGATGCGATTTGCGTATACCAGCAGGCTTCGAACGCTATAAGCAGGGGAAGGATTTCTTATGGACGTCGCAAGACCGTCCAGGAACGGAAGTGAGCTTGAATTTTGTGGTTTATTCCTATCCGTATACGGACAAGAATACATTTACACGCGATTTCTTTATTCACAAGCGTGATTCTGTGATGAAACGCAATATTCCGGGTTCGCTTGAAGGTCAGTATATGGCTACCGATACCAATTATGTAAATGTAAAGGAATTCAGTGTAAAGGGTGAGTATGCGTTTGAAGCACGCGGATTATGGTACATGGAGAACGACATGATGGGTGGCCCGTTCGTGTCGCATGCTCGCGTAGACCGTCCGAATGGTCGGGTGGTTGTAGTGGAAGCCTTTGTTTATGCACCGAAGGACAAGAAACGTGATATGATGCGTCAGTTGGAAGCGGCGCTTTATACGTTAAACTTGCCACAGGAACAACAGATTGATGAAATTGTGATTGGTCCGAACCTAGAAGAGGAAAAACGGGTTGCGGAACCTGAAAAGTAATAATATAGAAACGTTTAGTCACTCATGGAAGACAATGGAAAAATAAGGGTTGGTATTACCCACGGGGATATCAATGGAGTGGGATACGAGGTGATTTTGAAGTCCTTCTCGGATCCTGCTATGCTGGAATTATGTACACCGATTGTATATGGTTCGCCGAAGGTGGCGACCTATCATCGTAAGGCAATGGATGTTCAGACAAGTTTTACTATCATCAACAATGTGGATGATGCACAGGATGGTAAATTGAATATCTTGAATTGTACGGAAGATGAACTGAAAGTGGAGTTGACTAAGGCTACTCCGGAAGCAGGGAAAGCTGCTTTGGATGCTTTGGAAAAGGCTTTGCAGGATTATCGGGAGGGAGGAATTGATGTTTTGGTGACAGCGCCGATCAATAAGCATACGATTCAGTCGGATGCCTTCCATTTCCCGGGACATACCGAATACATCGAAGAACGTGTAGGAAACAATAGAAAGGCTTTGATGATTTTGCTGAAAGACGATTTTAGAGTAGCCTTGGTAACAGGACATATTCCGGTGAAAGATATAGCCACTACCATAACCAAGGAATTGATTATGGAAAAGATGGAAATCTTCCATCGTTCTTTGAAGCAGGATTTTGGAATTGATTGTCCTCGTATCGCTGTATTTTCATTGAATCCGCATGCGGGAGATAATGGAGTGATAGGAACGGAGGAACGTGATGTAATCATTCCAGCTATGCAGGAAATGATTGCTAAGGGAGTTCAGTGTTTTGGCCCTTATCCGGCTGATGGATTTATGGGCTCTGGCAATTTCTGTCATTTCGATGGTATTTTGGCTATGTACCATGACCAAGGTTTGGCACCTTTCAAGGCATTAGCAATGGATGAGGGAGTGAACTTTACAGCAGGTTTGCCGATTGTTCGTACTTCACCGGCTCATGGAACAGCTTATGATATTGCAGGCCAAGGTATTGCTTCGGAAAATTCGTTCCGTCAAGCAATTTACTTGGCTTTGGATGTATATCGGAATCGAATGATTGAAAGGGAAATACATGCCCGTCCGTTACGTAAGCAATATTATGAGAAGCGGGATGATAGTGATATCTTGAAGCTGGATCAACAAGAATCATAAATAAAAAGGGGGAATGAAAATTCCCCCTTTATTTGTTTTATGAAATATATTGCGTATACCGGTTGATGAATTGCGCGAAAGTGTTCCATTTCAGGAATACTTTCTCGAAGAGGAAAATACCTAATACGGCACATCCGGCTCCTAATATAGCATCGATGATGTAATGGTGAGCTGAATATACAGCGGTAAACCAGATTCCCAACATGATGATACCGAATATGATCCGTAGGAAATTCGGGTACTTGGCCTTGAGCGAGTAGTAGAATGCAATGACCATGTAAGCCGAATGCAGAGATGGTACTGCGGCGAATACATTGGAGTTGCGGGAGTAGAGTGAATCAAAAATACCCAATCCGGTCATTTCGTCAAATCTTCCTAGTCCTGCAACATCGCCAGGAGTGTTGAGGATAGGTTCGAAACCATATTTCATGACATACCATGGTGGAGCTGCCGGGTGGATGTAGTACCCGCAGAATCCAATAAGGTTCACGAACAAGAAGACAATGGCAAAACGCAGATAAAGGTTCCGTTGTTTCGTGAAGTAGAGGCTAAGTCCGAAAAGGATAGGTACAGGTACCCAGCAGAGGTAGAAAAAACCTGCCCAGAAATCCATGAATGCACAATGATGCTGTGCAAAGTATTCGTTGGGGGTGAGTATACCTTCGGCTGTAGTGATACCAAATAGCGATTTTTCGGTTTCATATAAATCTTGTACGTCAATCGGGTTTACCTTATAATTCGGTACAATGTTCATCCAGTCGTAAGACACGGCAAAAAGGATGAAAGGCAATAAGGCTATTACCAGTTTCTTGGTTTGTTCATGGGCACAGAACAATACGGCGATTAAAATTATCAGCAAAGGATGTTCCGGACGAATGCCTACAAACAAGGCAGTAACAGCTAGCCAGATACCCAGGCATATAAATAAGGTAAGAAGTTCCCGGGTAGGTGGCCATTTGAATTTCATTGTCATAGTCTGTTTCTTATTTTTGGTTCAAAGCTTTACGGCAATGCATGATTCTAGCAAAAGCGGTGAGATTGGCAAAGATAGCAATAATCGCCATTGCTACAATGAGGATGAGCATTGGGTCGAATGAAAGATCTTCAACGTTGTGACCCACTGCACCACAGATGATGGCTGACAAACTGGTTACAACTACACGCTCCGGGCGTTGCATGAAACCTACTTTGCACTCAATGTCCAAACCTTCTGCACGGGCGCGAACATAACTTACCATGATGGAACCAACCAAAGCGGCAAAAGTGATGATGGCTCCGGTTGCATAGCCGGTGTCGTTCAAGAAGAAGCAGATGCCACCCAGGGTAACCAACTCGCAATAGCGGTCGAGTACAGAATCGTACATGGCACCAAAAGTGGAGGCCATGTTTCCCAAACGGGCGACTTGTCCATCGAGCATGTCGAAAAGTGAAGACAAGATGATGGTGAGGCCTGCCCAACCTACCCAATCGTATGCTGGAGCTTCTGGTGTAGATATTTGTCCGGCATAAATAAACATACCAGCGGCTACCAAATTACCCAAGAAACCAATGGTGGTAACAGTGTTTGGAGTAAAGCCGATTTTAATCAATCCATGTACGATAGGATTGATGACAAAGTAGATGGCTTGTTGAAGTCCATCTCTTTTAGCTTTGAAGAATTTCTTAATATCCATATCAATCTAATTTTTTAATGATTCGTTTGAAAGTAGTCTGGATGTGTGCATCCTTGAACACGAAATGACGGTGCAGTATATAGTTCCAACCCACGGAAACCAAAATGGAAACAATGGTTTTGGCGACAATCAAATAAAAACTGCTGGCCCGTTCCCAGAGGTGAGTGTAGTCTTGTAAGAATTCAACCAACAAATAAACACCTCCTACGTTCAGAACAAAACTGCCTCCCCATACGAGGATGTATTTCAGGAAAACCCATTTAAACTGGCAATCCTTGGTCGCAAATGCCCATTTATAATTGATGACGCAATTGATGATTCCACCGGCAATGGCACCGATAGAAGTGGCCAATAGGTAGTAGATTCCGAGCCAACGAAAACAAACAAAAGTCAATACAAAGTCGGCCAGCGTGGCGAATTGTGCAGACAATTGAGCACGCAGAAAGACGAGTAGACTTTGTTTTTTCGTTGATTTTACCATGAAATTGTAGTGATTAAATAGACAATGATAGCACCATAACAACCTGCCAATACATCATCGGCCATGATTCCCCATCCTCCTTTGAACTGCTCCATTTTTCTGACTCCCAGAGGTTTGACGATATCAAAGAAACGGAAGAGGGCAAATGCAGCCAATACATGCCACCAAGAATAGTCTGCCGGTATGGCCAACAAGGCTATCCATTGTCCTACCACTTCGTCAATAACCACACGGGAAGGGTCTTCTCCCCAATAACGTTCGGCTACAGTTGAGGAATAGGCTCCAACTATCGTAAAAAACAAAATAAGGGCAAGCGTAATACTAAACCAAACCGGATAACTGACATAACTGGCAATGAGATACCATATTAAGATAGCGAGCAATGCCCCCATTGTGCCTGGACCATAAGGGAAATGTCCGACTCCTAGTCCTGTGGCTATCAGTTGATGATGAAAAGGAATCTTTTTCACAGAAATGTAATCTTTAATTTGTGCAAAAATACAAATAATTTTTTAAAAGGAGCATATATTTGACTGAGAATGATTGTTTTTAGGTGAAAATGCTGCCTGCTTTGAGAAGAGACTTTTGATAATTATTCTAAAAAATGTCTCTAAAGGTTGAAAAAGTGTTCTTTTGGTAGGGGGATAATAGGAAAACTTTTGTAGGTTTTAGCTGTATTTTGTAATTTTGTACCCTGAAACTGAAAGAGTGTTCATTAAGTTTTTTGATATGCAGAAAAAGATACTTTTCTCCTTGCTTTTTGTTTTTGTATTAGTGAACCAGACATTGGCCCAAATTACAGGTGTGTTGAAGGATGCGAAGACTGGTGAGCCTATACCTTATGCAAATGTGTTCTACGAAGGTAAAGGAGTGGGAGGGATAACAGATATGGATGGTCGCTTCCAGGTCGATAAATTCCCGGAATGGAAAGCTTTGACATTTTCTTCCGTAGGTTACACGACCAAAAAAGTACCTATCGATAACCGGACTCACACATTGACGGTTATGATGGATCCATTGGAATATTCCTTGAATGAAGTGGTGGTAAAACCGAAGCGGGAAAAATATTCCCGAAAAAACAATCCGGCTGTCGAATTGATGAAGAAGGTGGTGGCCAATAAGGAATTGGACGACCTGAAGCTGAAAGACCACTATAACTACAATGTTTATCAGAAACTAACGTTGGCGTTGAATAATATCACAGCCGACTCTCTCCGTGAATCCAAACTTTTCAAGCAATATCCTTTTTTCCGTGAACAAGTGGAATATTGTGCAGATATCGACAAGAATATCTTGCCGTTGTCTGTAGATGAAACGTTGACTCAGGTAGTATACCGTAAAAAGCCGGAAAGTGAGAAGCATATCATCAAAGGGATAAACTCTACGGGGGTCAATGAGTTGTTCAACACGGGCGATATGTTGACTACCGTGTTGAAAGACGTATTCCAGAATGTCAATGTTTACGAGGACCGTGTCCGTTTGTTGCAATATCCTTTCGATAGCCCGATTTCAGACAATGGTATCGGATTCTATCGATATTACATCATGGATACCACATATGTTGATAAGGACAAGTGTTTCCAATTGAGTTTCGTTCCTAATAATCCACAGGATTTTGGTTTTACAGGAACCTTATATATCTTGGCGGACTCTACTTACCGTTTAAAACAGTGTTTGTTGAACTTGCCGAAGAAGACAGATGTGAATTTTGTGGAGAATATGATTATTCACCAGCAGTTCGGTGCATTGCCTTCAGGAGAATGGGTGCAGACAACGGATGATATGCTTTGTGAATTGAATTTCTTCGGTGGTCATTTCATGGTCCGTCGCTCTACCCATAATTCAGATTATAGCTTCTTGGAAACACCGGAACGCGTATTCAAGAAGAAAGGTAAAGAAATCAAGGATGCAAATGCCATGATGCGTAACGATGAGTTCTGGAGCCGTTATCGTGCAACGGAACTGACGAAGTCGGAAAGCAATATGGGTGGTTTCGTCAATAAATTGGCGGATATCAAAGGATTCAAATACATTCTTTTCGGCTTGAAGGCCTTGATTGAAAACTTTGTAGAAACGGGTACTAGAGAGCATCCTAGCAAGGTGGATATCGGTCCTGTCAATACGATTGTAACCAGCAATTACATCGATGGTCTTCGTCTGAGAGCATCGGCGCAGACAACAGCCAACTTGAATCCGAATTGGTTTTTCAAGGGATATGTAGCCTATGGTTTCAGAGATGATAAAATGAAGTATCTGGGACAAGTGGAATATTCGTTCGACAAGAAGGGATATTTGCCTCGTGAATTCCCGAAGCACTCGGTGGCTGTATCGTATCAGTATGATAACATGTTGCCTTCTGACAAGTTTATCAATACGGATAAGGATAATATGTTTACTTCGTTGAAGTGGGCAAAACAGACGTTGTATAATTACGAACGTAAGTTCACGGTCAACTATGAACACGAACGTGAAAATGGTCTGAAGACAACTGTCATGTTTCGTCATGCCAACTATGAACCTTGCGGAGATTTGTTCTACCGTACGATGGAAGGTGAAACCCAATTGCAACAGGCCATTGCCAATGGATCGATGGAGGGAGATGTGTTTATGCATACCCCGTTCAATACCAAGAGTATAACAGTGACAGAAGCAACCTTTGGTGTGCGCTATGCACCGGGCGAAGCGTTTGTAAACACCAAGCAAAGACGTTTGCCGATTAATTTGGATGCTCCGGTATTCTCATTGTCGCATACGTTTGGTATCAATGGTGTTTTGGGCTCGGAATATAAGTATAACTTTACTGAATTAGGATTCTATAAGCGTCTTTGGTTAGGTTCTTGGGGGAATATCGATACTTATTTGAAGGGGGGTATTCAATGGGACAAGGTACCATTCCCGTTGCTTATCATGCCGGCGGCCAATTTGTCGTACATCATTCAGGATGGTACGTTCAACTTGATTAATAATATGGAATTCTTGAACGACCGCTATGCCTCTTTGGATATTTCTTGGAACATGCAAGGTAAGATATTTAATCGTATTCCGTTGTTGAAGAAACTGAAATGGCGTGAATTTATTGGTGTCAAGTGCTTGTGGGGTCAATTGACAGACAAGAACAATCCGTTCTTGGCAGAAAACAGCAATGACCCGATATTGATGAAATTCCCGGGACATTATCGTGCTGCAGGAGTCTATGAATATTCTAGCCATGTGCTGGATCCGAAAGAACCTTATGTGGAAGTCTGTGCGGGTATTCACAATATCTTCAAATTGTTACATGTGGAATATGTGCGCCGTTTGAACTACAATCATTTGCCGACTGCCAATAAGTGGGGTGTCCGTTTGATGATTCGTACCGTATTCTAAGAAACATAAAGAGTAATAAAATATAGAAACTTTAAAAATCATGGAACAACAAAAGAAAGCACACACACTGGTGAAGAAAGAATATCTGTTGCCGTTTGTCCTGGTGACTTCTCTCTTCTTCATGTGGGGATTTGCGCGTGCCATCTTGGATGTATTGAATAAACATTTCCAGGAAGCGATGGATATCAGTCTGGCTCATTCTGCAATGATTCAGGTGATGTTTTATTTGGGTTATTTTATTATGGCCATACCGGCCGGTTTGTTCATTGCCCGTAACGGCTATCGCAAGGGGGTAGTGTTCGGTCTCTTGCTTTTCGGCATCGGTTCGTTGCTGTTCATTCCGGGCGAATACTATATGTCGTTCAACTTCTTCCTGTTCTCCTTGTTTGTCATCGCTTGCGGTTTGGTATTTCTCGAAACAGCAGCCAATCCTTATATGACCGAACTGGGTGATCGTGAGACGGCTGCTAGCCGTTTGAATTTGGCTCAGTCTTTCAATGGTTTGGGATGTGCATGTGCTCCTTTGCTTGTAGGCATGATGTTGTTCTCCGAAGGTCAGGAAGCTAATCTCTCTTTCCCGTACATGGTAATGGGTATTGTGGTATTGGTGGTTGCTTTGATTTTCTCACGGGTGAATCTTCCGGAAATCGTTCATCAGAAAGATGACGTGCAGGAAGCTGCTACTGGAAGCAAGAAGGGAATCTGGTCTCACAAGTTGTTTGTGTTCGGTGTATTGACATTGTTCTGTTATGAAATTGCCGAAATCTCCATCAACAGCTTTTTCATCAATTATGTGGTGGATGACGGTTGGATGAATGCCCTCGATGCTGCCAAGTTGTTGTCGATTGCCGGTTTGGGCTTGTTCATGTGCGGTCGCTTTGCCGGTAGCTGGATCATGCGTTACGTTCGTGCAGAAAAGTTTTTGTTGATTTGTGCGATAGGAACCGTAGTGTCTACCGCTTTGGTAGTGATGAATTTGGGCATGGTTTCTTTTGTTTCTCTCATTCTGATTTACTTGTTCGAGGCTATCATGTTCCCTACCATTTTTGCGATTTCACTCCGTGGGTTGGGTGATTACACCAAACGTGCTTCTTCCTACTTGATGATGACTCCGATTGGTGGTGCTGTAGGTCCGTTGATGATGGGTTATGTAGGCGATATGACCAGCATGTCCTTCTCGTTCATTGTTCCGTTGATTTCGTATGCCGTTGTATTGCTTTACGCTTTGAAAGTGGTACGTATCCGATAAAAAGAAACTCCCCTCAATCGAGGGGAGTTTCTTATGCTTGGTTGATAATTGCTTGAATGTCTTCTTCCGTACCGCTGAAAGGACCGTGATGCTCCAGTTTTAAGGTAGACATGGCAGCTGCGAAACAACCGGCATCGTAATAGGATGCTCCTTGGTTACGCATATAGAGGTAACCGGCAGCATACGTATCTCCACAACCGGTGGCATCTACTACCTCTTTCGGTGGAAAAGCTGGAATGCGGTGGAATTCTCCTCCGGCATATATCAAGGAACCGAGGCTTCCCAATGTGATGAGCACTTCTTTGACTCCCCATTCGGCCAATTGGATTGCCGCCTTTTCCGGATCATTGTATCCGGTCAATACTTCCATTTCCTTTTCATTCACTTTCAGAATGTCGATGTATTTCAACGCTTCTTTCTTTTCTTCCCAGTCGATGGCATATACCTTTTCACCACGTACTTCGCGGAGATAACCTTGAGCGTCCGCTGAAAGGATGCCTTTCGTAGAGAGGTATTTAATCACTTCCAACGAAAAATCATCTGCCAACAAAGTTCCCAAATGGAAAATGTTGGCTTCAACGTCTTTCAGGTTTTCAATGGTGAAAGGGTCTGCTTTTGCCAGTACCCGCTGACTGCGGTCATCCGGATTGTCTCCGTAGATGTTTTCGAAGTAAACGGTCTTGCGGCTTGGGATAATTTTCACGTCGATACCCAAGGCACGGATGTCTTCAGCCGACTGATATTCAGATTCAGCCAAGGCGGTGACTAATTTGTAGTGTTTGAAGTCTTTCAGACGGCTGATACCATGCGAAAAGTAGTAGGAGGTACCGCCTGCCATGTAAGTGGTCTGCTTAGGAGTGACAATCTTGTCCAACGTAATGTGACCAATGCAACAAATGTCTTTCATATTTAGAGGTTTTTACATTCGGTTTTCAATTAAATGAATATCAATGACAAATATACGATTAAAAGCTTTATCCTTTGCCTTTTCCAACTTTTTTTTCCTATTTTTGCTTCATAATAATGAAAAACTTCTATTTATGACAAGAAAAACACTGCTTATTGTTTTATGCCTCATGGCTATGGTCACTTCGGTTTCTGCTCAAACGTTGAATCGTAGTGCTTGGATGAAAGGTTTGACAGATGATGTTCCAGTTTGTCGGTTGACGATACCGGCTACTCACGATAGTGGAGCTTTGTTGGGAGGAGAAGCGTTACAAACTCAGGATATTTCCATTCGTGAACAATTGGAAGCAGGGGTGCGTGGTTTTGATATCCGTTTACAGGCTTGTGAGAACGGAAAACTGGGTGTTTACCACAGTGTCCAATTTCAGGATATCTATTGGGAAACGGATGTACTTCCGGCTTTTCTGGACTTTTTGAAGAAGTATCCTTCCGAAATGCTGTTCGTATCCTTGAAGAAAGAAGGAGGGGATTCGGAAGCTTATCGTCGTTTGGCTGCTGCAAGTTTGAATGATAAGGCTTTGGTACCGTATTTGGTCACCGATTTCAAGAATGATTTGACCTTAGGTGATTGTCGAGGTAAGATTTTGTTCATGCATCGCGACCGTATCTTGAAGGAATTTCCGGGTGCTCAATGTCATGGTTGGGATGACAATGTTACTTGTTGGGTTACATTGAAGGATGCCAAAGGAAATGAAACGCAGGTGTCGGTAGAAGATGAATATGGTTATCCGAATGGTAACAAGGCTGCTTACAAGGGGCGTATTACTTGGAAGAACATGAAAGCGGCCATGAAGAATGCAGGCAAGAACCATCGTTGGTATATCAGCTTTGCTAGTGCTACCGCTTTGCCTGTAGCTGGTCCGGCTGCTTTCTCGGAGGTGGTCAATCCGATGTTGGCAAAGCAGACACAAGGTTTGAACCAGTCATGTGGTATCGTATTGATAGATTTTGCCGGTAGTGCCGATGGACGTACATTGATAGATAACTTAATCTTGTCGAACCAACCTAAGCCGGTAGCCATGCCGCTCCGTTTCAAGGAAGGAAAGTTGAAAATCGCTCAGCTCACCGATGTCCATTGGACGCCAGGCTCAGAGAAGAGTGAAAAGGGAAATCCGGAAACGATTCTGAAGGTATTGGACATGGAGAAGCCGGATGTAGTGATCCTGACAGGGGATGTCGTTACCAGTAAGCCGGCTAAGGAAGGTTGGAAACGTATCGTGGAAATGATGGAAACAGCCGGTGTCCCGTTTGCGGTAACGATGGGTAACCACGATGCCGAAAACTGGTCGGAGGATTCTATCTACAACTATTTGAGCAAATCCTGTCTCTTTATCGGCAAGAAAGGTCCGGAAACATTAAGTGGAACAGGCAATTATATTTTGCCGGTTTATGCTTCCGATGGAACTGATAAAATCAATGCTTTATTGTATTGCATGGATTCCAATGATTATACAGCGGATGCAGAGAAATACGGTAACTATGCATGGATAGATTGGGGACAGATAGCTTGGTATCGAGAGCAGAGTCGTCAGTATACGACAAAGAACAATGGAAATCCACTACCAGCTTTGGCATTCTTCCACATCGGTGTACCGGAATTCAAGCATTTGCAGAACCGTCCGGACATGTATGGACATCTGGGAGAAGGCGGAGGTTTCCCGAAAATCAATAGCGGTATGTTCCAATCCATGATAGAGATGGGCGATGTAATGGGTGTTTTCGTTGGACACGATCATGACAATGACTACATTGCGCAGGAATACGGTATCGCTTTGGGATATGGCCGTGTGTCCGGTCATGATGCTTACGGTGATTTGGAACGTGGGGCTCGTATCATCGAGTTGTATGAAGACGGACGCCAGTTCGATACTTGGATTGCCACCCCGTCGGGTAAGTCGTTGGCTTATTATTATCCTTCTGCCATTACTTCGGACGATGAGGCTGTCGCACCATTGCCAGCCCTGTCCGTTTCGCCTACTCAACAAGGCGTATCCTATATTTATTACGAAGGAAAGTTCAAGCATACCGATCATTTCCAGACGCGAGGAGAGAAGAAGGGGGAAGGAGTGATGAAGAACTTCTCCATCGCCGATGCGCCTGCCAAGGACCATTTCGGTTATGAATTCAAATCCTATATCCAGATACCGAAGACAGGTGTGTACAATTTCTACCTCTATTCGGACGATGGCTCCTTGCTTTACATCGATGGAAAGGTAGTGATTGACAATAACGGTTCCCACAGTGCCGCCCGAAAAGGAGGTAAAATCGCTTTGGAAGCTGGATTCCACGAAGTGCGTTTGCTTTATTTCGAAGACTATATGGGAGAAAAACTTAAAGTGAAAATCTCCAGCCGTTGGATGGAAGAACAGGATGTTCCGGCACAAATGCTTTATTTACCTTAAAAAATGGTTGGAAATACCTAAAATGTTGATTTTTAAGCGCTATTCTGCATGTTTTGTCTAAATTAATTCATAAATTATAAAAGAAACATTATATTTGCCTGCTAAAATATGTGAATTAAAGATAAGTTTGTATATTATTTTAAGTCATTTAATAAATTAATTATGAAAAAGAAAATGTCTATTTTACTGAGTGCTGCTATGCTGGGATGTGCATTCCCGTTGACAGTGCAAGGTAATTCTATGGTGGATGAGATAACCTCTATCCAGCAGAACAAGGCCATCAAAGGTCGGGTAATAGATGCTAATGGCGAGCCTGTAATTGGGGCAAGTATCTTGGAAAAGGGTACAACCAATGGTACCATTACCGATATGGATGGTAATTTCCAATTGAATGTGAAAGAAGGAGCTGTATTGGCTATCAGTTACATTGGTTATGCAAACCAGGAATTGGTGGCTCAAGCGGATATGACAATTACTTTGAAGGAAGATACCGAACTTTTGGATGAAGTGGTTGTATTGGGTTATGGTGCAGGCCAGCGTAAGCAGGACTTGTCTGCATCTGTAGGTGTATTGAGCAATACGGAAGATTTGGTCACTCGTCCGGTTAGCTCTACAGAAGGTATGTTGCAAGGCCAGTTGGCTGGTGTTGTCGTTTCTTCTAACGGTGGTGACCCTACCGGAACTCCGAATATTGTCATCCGTGGCCAAGGTTCACAAAATGGTGATAACGTACTTTGGGTAGTGGACGGTGTACCGGGTGCTCCGATTGCTTCCATGAACGATATCGAGTCCATCGTGGTATTGAAGGACGCCGCTTCGGCTGCTATCTATGGTGCACAGTCGGGTGCCGGTGGTGTAATCCTCGTGACTACCAAGAAGGCGAAGGAAGGTGCTCCTTCATTGAGTTATGATGCTACCTTCGGTATCCGTCAGGCTACTAACTTGATTGAACCGTTGAATGCGGAGGAACAAGTACAGATGCGTAAGCTTTCGTATGCCAATGCAGGCTTGACTTTGCCGGCAGGTTGGGATACCAGCAAGAACCCATGGGTAGGTACTACCCGTACCGACTGGATGGATGAAATTTTCCGCACTGCATTCTACCAGCGTCACAATGTGGCTTTGAATGTCGGTACAGAAAACTACTCCAACCGTCTTTCTTTCGCTTTCGACAAGGACCAGGGTGTATTGGAAAATACGTATGACCAACACATGACCTTGCGCTACAACGGTAAGTTCAAATTGAACAAGTGGGTAACCATTACCGAAGATTTCGTTTGGAAGAATCATGAAGGCCGTTCGGTAGATACAGAAAGTGCTTACACCGGTGCTGTCATTGCAGCGTTGTTCATGCCGGCCAGTGCAACCGTTTACAATCCGTTGGATGGTACATACGGCGGTACTACTACCGAAGACCCTGCTTACATTGCACAATATGGTTCGAATTATGCCGATGCTCACGGTGATGCCGTGAATCCGGTTCGCTTGTTGAATGCTCACAACCGTTACGACAAGACTAGCGAAATGTGGTCAACTACCAGCTTGGAAATTGCGAATGTGATCCCGGGTTTGAAGTTCACCAGCCGTTTCACTTACAACTTGGAAAACCAGAACTACAAGAACTTCAGCCCGATTCGTGACGAAGTAGGTAAGCCGGAATTGTCCAATAGCTTGAAGAACTACAATTACCGTACCGATGCATGGAAGACTGAAAATACCTTGACTTACGACAATACATTTGATGACAAGCATACATTGGGCGTATTGCTTTCTACTACAGCCGACCACTATGCTTTGCGTGGTCTGGAAGTGGATGGTAAGGATTTGTCGGACGAATCAGATTACTTGCAATATTTGTCTTACGCAGGTTCTACTACTGCTTACGACTTCTTGACTGGTCCGGATGCCAACGTTTCCTTGATTGGCCGTTTGGCTTATTCATACGATGACCGTTACTTCTTGACTGCTTCTTGGCGTCGTGACTATGCAGGCCGTTTGCCGAAGGAAAACAACTACGGTGACTTCCCGGCTGTCACTGCTGCATGGAAGATTTCAAACGAAGCTTTCTTCCCTGAAAATGACGTAGTGAACTTGTTGAAGCTCCGTGCATCTTGGGGTCGTGTAGGTAACTTGGGTTCTATCGACTATAACTACAAGTCGGCTTTGTTGCAGAAGTCTTCTTGGTCGGAACAGGCTCAGTATGGTCCTGAATCAAACAAGGTATGGGATACATTCGTATACAACAGTGTAGCCTTGAATCCGGACTTGACTTGGGAAACTTCTGAACAATGGGACTTGGGTGTTGACTTGGATATGTTCAACAACCGTTTGAACGTAGCCCTCGACTACTTCGACAAGCGCACATTCAACTTGATTCAGACTCAGACCATGAACTGGCCGAATACCATCGGTATCAGTGCCATGTTGGTGAACCAGGGTGAAATCATTAACCGTGGTTTCGAAGCACAATTGAGCTGGAAGGACAGAATCAACAAGGACTGGAGCTACTTTGTATCAGGTAACTTCTCTTATATTAAGAATAAGGTATCAGATATCGGTGTGAAGAATCAGGACGGTACTTCGGGTGTATGGACAGGCGAAGGTGGTTTCCGTAACATTCCTTACATCTATCAGACTGCTGAAGGCCAGCCTTTGAATTCATTCTATTTGATCAAGACAGACGGTATCTTCCAGAGCGATGCTGAAGCTGCTGCATACGTGAAGGATGGTCAGCGTATCCAACCGAATGCCGTTGCCGGTGACTTGAAGTTTGTAGACTTCAACAACGATGGTAAGATTGACTCTAACGACCGTCAGTACATGGGTAATGCCACTCCGGAAACTACATTCGCTCTTTCTGCAGGTTTCACTTGGAAGAAGCTTTCTGTTAGTGCCATGTTGCAGGGTGTAGGTGGTGCACAAGCATTCTATGCAGGTAAGTACATGGCGTTGAGTGATATGGAAGGTAGCTTCAACCGTTCAAAGGAAATCTTGAAAGCATGGAGTCCAACCAATACAGGCTCGGACATTCCTCGTTTGTCTAAGAACGACCCGAACAGTAACTTCAGTACCGCTTCAGACTGGTACTTGGAAGATGCTTCTTACATCCGTTTGAAGAACTTCACTGTATCATATGACTTGACTGATACCCTCCGCAAGTGGGCTCATTTGAACGAACGCAAGAGCAGCATGTCTGTTTACTTCAGCGGTGAAAACCTCTTTACCATCACCGACTATTCAGGTATGGACCCTGAATGTGGTGGCTGGGATGCCATGAGATATCCGGTTTCTAGAGTATTCTCTGTAGGTGTGAAGTTGACTTACTAATCTGACCGATAGATTGACTAATTAATAATGAATAAGAATATGAAAAAATATATTTCAGCTTTTGCTTTGTCTGCATTGGTTTGTAGTTCTTGCAGCGACTTCCTGGATGTTCAGCCTGAAGGCGATGCTACGACTAGCCAATATTTCGTGAATGACCAGCAGGCAATTGACGCCATCGATGGCTTGTATGAGAGATTCCATCAGGAAGGTTGCTACGGACGTGAACTTTTCTGGGAACAGGGTGCTGCTTGTGATGTAGTATGGGGACGTACCCGTGGTTATCCGACGTTGGCTACCTTGAACTATAACGGCGACGAATCTCCGTTGAGAGATGTGTTCAGCCGTATGTATTCCACCATGTCACGTGCCAACTGGGTCATCGACTGCTTGTTGGACAAGGAAGCTACTACAGCTTTGACAGAAATCGAAAAGCGTAGCTTGGGTGAAGCATTCTTCAACCGTGCTTGGGCGCACTTCATCATCGCTTACCGTTACGGTACCGACAAGCAGGGTGTTCCTTTCGTGCGTTACGAAGACTTTGAAAACGGTTACGACAACTCCATTCCTCCACAGCGTGCAACAGTGATGGAAAACTATCAGTTGATTATCGACGATATGGACAAGGCCATCAACTATTTGCCACGTTTCGAAGAATACGATGCTGATAACAGAGGTCGCGCTCACGATGCTGCAGCAGTAGCATTCAAGGCTAAGACATACGCTTATTGGGCTACATGGGATGCAGGCCAATGGAACAAGGTCATCGAAATGGTGAACCAGTTGGAAACTTCGTATGGTCGTGACTTGGCTGCTACCTTTGCCGAATTGTTCTCTTCTGATTTCAAGGATTTCTGGAATGCAGAATATCTTTGGACCATTCCGGGCAACGGTGGTTCTACCGGTGGTGGTTCTGAATTCCCGGGTGTCATCCTTGAAAACAAGGGCTGGGGTGTATACAACGGCTGGGGGCAGAACAAGCCTTCTTTGGACCTTTATGAAGAAATGGCCAAGGACGGTGCTGGCAACGACCGTTTGGTTCGCACCATCTTGGAATACGGACAGGAATTCCAGTACTTCGGTGAAACTCGCCGTTTCTATTCGGAAGCCGACTTGGAAGCTGGTTTCATGATCAACAAGTACATGGATCCGTTCAAGCATGCCAATGCTGCTGAAGAAGGTTATGTAAATACCAACGGTAACTGGCCGACAGTTCGCTTGAACTTCCCGATTATCCGTTTCGCAGAAATGTTGTTGTTCCGTGCAGAAGCTTACTTGATGACAGGTGCTGCTGACAAGGCTACCGATGACTTGAACCGCCTCCGTCTCCGTTCCAACTTGGAACCTTTGGCAGGTACAGCTACTATGGCAGACTTGTATCACGAACGCCGTTGCGAATTGGCATTCGAGTTTACCGATCACTTGTTCGACTTGAAGCGTTGGCACCGTTCCAGCAATGCTGAAATCAAGGCATTGGCTGCAAAGGAATTGAACGCTCATCCGCGTGTCCGTAACTACGAAGACCGTGGTAATCCGGATTCCAACTGGACCGAAGCTCCGTATGCCGACTATATGAACAAGAATACATACGCTGACTACATGATGGTGTTCCCTTATCCTAGCGAACAGGTAACCAAGTCAAACGGTCAGTTGAAGCAGAACGAAGGTTATTAATCTTTATTAAGCAGAAGAATAAAAAGGTTCAGCCCATTTGGGTTGAACCTTTTTTGTGTTTTGTTTGGGGGTTTTCTTCGTTTTCCCTATTTTTGTTCAATTGTTTGAAATTTAATGAAATTCTATATGAAATACACTGGTTTATGGGTGGGAGGACTCTGCTTGCTCTGTGCGTGTTCCTCTCCACAGAAAGCTCCGATTGATTATGTAGATCCCTTTATCGGGACAGGTTTCCATGGACATACTTATCCGGGTGCGACGGCTCCTTTCGGGGCAGTGCAGTTGAGTCCCGATACCCGTCGGGGCAATTGGGATGCCAGCTCGGGCTATCACTATTCCGACTCTACCATCCTCGGTTTCTCGCATACTCACTTGAGCGGTACGGGATGTCAGGACTTGGGCGATGTGCTGCTTCGTCCTACTACACAACCTGTCCGTACAGAAGGGGAGGGAGACATCTTCTTGCCTGCCGCTTTCTCGCACGATTCGGAAAAGGCTCGTCCGGGCTATTATGCCGTAGAACTGGCGGATGAACAAATCAAGGTAGAGTTGACAGCCACAACCTTTGCCGGCATGCACCGCTATTCTTACTTGAACGACAAGGATGCATCGGTGATTGTGGACTTGACACATATCCTGAACACGGACGATTTCATCTACGAAGCGGAAGTGAAGCAGACTGCTGACAATGAATTGGTGGGAATGCGCCGTACCCGTAGCTGGGTGGACAATCAGTACATCTATTTTGTACTTCAGTTCTCCAAGCCGATTCAGGAGTTGCAACAAATCAATGAAAAGCAGGTAGTGGCACGTTTCGGACAGGAACGTGAACTGATAGCCAAGGTGGGCCTCTCTATCGTCAGCGTGGAGAATGCCCGTGAGAATTTGTTGCATGACATGCCGGACTTCAACTTCGATACTGTCTGCCAGCAAGCGAAATCGGCTTGGGAAGAAGAACTTTCTATCGTGAGTGTGAAGGGAGGAACCGAAGCGCAGCGCACCAATTTCTATACCGCCTGGTATCATTCGTTGGTGGTACCTAACCGTACCAACGATATCAACAACCAGTATCGTCGTCACGACAGCAGCATAGCAGTGACTCCGGAAGGAAAGACCACTTATTCTACGTTCTCCACTTGGGATACGTTCCGTGCATGGCATCCGTTGATGACCTTGACCGATACCGATTTGGTGAACAACATGATACAGTCGTTGCTCAACATGTACGAAGTGACCGGCGAACTTCCTATCTGGCCGCTTTCGTCGGGCGAAACCGGTACGATGATTGGCTATCACTCGGTTTCCATCATTGCCGATGCATACATGAAGGGCATCCGTGGCTATGATGTGGAAAAGGCATTGGAAGCGATGGTGGTTTCTTCGAACAAGAATGCCAAGGGTTCGGATTATTATACCAAGTATGGATTCATCCCGTCCAACATTAAGCGTGAATCGGTTTCTTGCTTGTTGGAATATGCTTACGATGACTGGACCATCGCTCAGATGGCGAAGGATATGGGCAAGGAAGATATCTATCAGGAATACATGGAACGTGCCTTGAACTATTGCAACGTGTTCGATGGCAATGTCCGTTTCTTCCACGGCAAGCGCCTGGATGGCAACTGGGAAGAAAAGTTCAATCCGGCAGCTGTCGGTCATGAGTTTACTGAAGCTACCGCTTGGCAATATCGTTTCTTTGTGCCTCACGATGTGAACGGCATGATTCAGCTGTTTGGTGGTAAGGAAACATTCACCGCAGACTTGGATGACTTGTTCAATACTTCGGATGGAGTGGTAGGCAAGGCATCGGACATTACCGGCTTGATTGGTCAGTATGCACACGGCAACGAACCGAGCCATCACATGGCTTATCTGTATAATTACATCGGTCAGCCTTGGAAGACTCAGGCGATGACCCGTCGCTTGCTCGACGAAATGTATGCACCGACTCCGGAAGGTATTGTGGGTAATGAAGACTGTGGTCAGATGTCGGCATGGTATATCCTCAGTGCAATGGGCTTCTATCCGGTATGTCCGGGCAGCAACGAATTTGCCTTGACTACTCCGGTATTCGAACAAGTGGACTTGAAGTTGGCGAATGGCAAGACCTTGACCGTTACTGCCAACAATCCGGCCAAGAATATCTACATCGATGCGGTGACTTTCAATGGACAACCGATTGACAAGAATTACATCACTTACGAACAGTTGATGCAAGGCGGTACCTTGGCGTTTACCTTGACCGATGAACCGAACATGCAGCGTGGTACTTCGGATGAGGCGGCTCCTTATTCGGCTACCGAAGGCAATTGGGCTTCGATTCCGTATGTAAACCAGGACTTGCATTTGTTTGTGGGTCAGACCAAGGTGGCTTTGGCTTCGACTACCGAAGGAGCAACGATTTATTTCACATTGAATGGAGAAGAACCGGATGAAAATTCCATCAAGTATGTGGAACCGTTCGAATTGAATACGACCAAGGAAATCAAGGCAAAGGCATTCAAGGAAGGTTATAAGCCTAGCCGTACACTTACCATCTTGGCTACCAAGGCCGAGTTCAAGCCGGCTCGTCAGGCTAGCGGAAGTGTGAATGGGGTGAATTATGTGCATGTAATCGGTAACTTCCAGAAGGTGGCAGATTTGAAGAATGGTCAATTCGTGAAGCAAGGTGTCATGACCGAACCGTCCATCAAGGAAGCCGTACAGCCAGACCACTTCGGTTATACCTTTACAGGCATGATTGACATTCCGGAAGAGGGTATTTATGGTTTCTTCACCCGTTCAGACGATGGTAGTGTGCTTTATATCGATGGAGAAAAGATTGTGGACAACGACGGTTCTCACTCGGCATTGGTAGCTAGCGGTAAGGTAGCCTTGAAGAAGGGCTTGCACACTTATCAGTTGCTCTACTTGGAAGACTACGAAGGCGACCACTTGAGCTGGGGTTGGAGACTTCCGGGTAAGGAAGAATTCGAACCGATTCCGGCCAATAGATTGTATGTAAAATAAGCAGTTTGATGATAATGAAAAAGAATATCCTGAAATTAGGAATAGCCTTGATGGTATGGGGAAGTATTTTCCCGTCCGTTCAGGCACAAGAAGTGGCAAGGGAAGCCAAACTTCATACTTATGTGATGGAGAATCCGTATGAAGTGCCGAAAATCAAGGCTCCGAAAGGCAAGAAAGTAAAGAACGTGGTGCTGATGATTGGCGACGGTATGAGCCTGATGCACGTCTACTCGGCTTGGACTGCCAATCGGGGAAAGTTGTATCTGGACAACAGTCAGGCGGTAGGCTTGTCGAAGACCTATTGTGCAGACAAGCTGATTACTGATTCGGGGGCGGGTGGTACAGCCATCGCTACCGGTCAGAAGACCAACTACCATTATGTAGGTGTGGATGTCAATGGAAATGAATTGCCGTCCTTGATTACCTTGTCGAAGCAGAAAGGTATGTCGGCAGGTATTGCGGTGACTTGCCGTTTGTGGGATGCTACTCCGGCTGATTTCTGTTGCCATAACATTGATCGTGACGATGAATACGATTTGATAGCCGATTATGTGGATTGCGGTGCCGACTATGTAGTAGGAGGGGGAGCGCAGAAGTTCGAGAACCGACCGGATGGACGCAATATCTTTCAGGAACTCGAAGCGAAAGGCTATCAGGTAGCCCGTAGTTGGGAAGAAGCCAAAGCCATCCCTTCGGGAAAAATCTTTGCGGTAACAGACCCGAAGGATACTCCTGTTCCGGCAGAACGTGGCGATCGCTTGGCACAATCGGCGTTGAAGGGGATGGACATCATGAGCCAGAACAAGAAAGGTTTCTTCATGATGATTGAAGGTTCCCAATTGGACGATTATGGTCACTTCAACGACCTGGACCTGTTGATGCAGGAAACACACGATTTCGACCGTACCGTAGGTGCCGTGTTCGAATGGGCAGCCAAGGATGGCGAGACGTTGGTAGTGGTAACTGCTGATCATGAAACCGGAGGCTTGACATTGGTGGACGGTGACTTGCAGAAGGGAGAAATCCAATGCAAGTTCTCTACCGGTAGTCACTCAGGTGTGATGGTACCGGTTTATGCCTTTGGTCCGGGTGCGGAACACTTTACCGGATTGTATGAAAATACGGCGATATTTGACAAGATAGCAACTCTCTTAAAACTGAAGAAATAATGAAGAAACGCACGATGATAGCTGGTTTGCTCGGCTTGGCTATGTGGCCGGGCATCAGTCATGCACAGAGCTGTGGCAATGACAGCATTTATAAGATTCCTTATAAGGATACGTATGTAAAGCAGGCGTTGGTAGCCGAAAATGAATTTCGTGTACAACAACCGAAGTATGTGACGCTTCCTACCTTTGCAGAAGCCAAGCAGATACTTCCTAACCCGATATGGGCCGGTCATGAAGAAGAAATCAACATGTACTGGCGGGCGTGGGAAATCGGGGTAGGCAATTTGCGTAACCCGCAACCGGGCTCGGGCTTTATCATGCCTTACATCGATACGGCTTACAATGGAAACATCTTCATGTGGGACTCTTCCTTCATCCTGATGTTTGCCCGTTACGGTGCCCGTTTCTTCCCGTTCCAGAATACCTTGGACAACTTCTACGCCAAGCAGCATCCGGACGGATTCATCTGTCGTGAAATCAAGGCGGACGGAGCCGACTGTTTCGAACGCTACGACCCGGTAAGTACAGGGCCGAACTTGATTCCTTGGTGCGAAATGGTGTATTTCCACCAATTCGGTGATATGGAACGTTTGCACAAGATTTTCCCGGTACTTTGTTCGTATTACAAGTGGTTGAAGCTGAACCGCACCTGGAGAAACGGTATGTATTGGTCGAGCGGTTGGGGAACCGGTATGGACAACATGCCGCGTGTACCGAGCGAATACAGCATGATTTTCAGCCACGGACACATGATTTGGTTGGATACCAACTTGCAGCAGCTCTTCATTGCCAACTTGTTGCTCGAAATGGGCTTCTACTTGGAACGTTGGCAGGAAATTGAAGAACTGGAAGACGAAGCCGAAATGTTGAAGAAGTACATCCGCGAAAACTTGTGGGACGAAGAAACCGGTTTCTTGTATGACCAGTATGCAGACGGTTCGCTTTGCAAGACCAAGGGCATCGGTGCTTATTGGGCATTGTACTCGGATGTATTGAACGAAGAACAGACCAACCGGATGGTAAAGGAACTGGATAATGAAGCTACTTTCAACCGTCCTTTCCGTGTTCCTTCGTTGTCGGCTGACAATCCTCGCTACAAGGCCAACGGCCGTTATTGGCAGGGTGGTGTCTGGCCGGGTACCAACTACATGGTGATGAATGGCTTGAAGCAGAAGGGATATGATAAGCAGGCAAGAGAAGTGGCATTGAGTCACTACGACCAGGTGTTCCAAGTATTCAAGAAGACAGGTACCTTCTGGGAATATTATGCTCCGGAAAGTGCAGAACCGGGATTCATGGCCCGCAAGGACTTCATCGGTTGGACAGGATTGGCACCGATTGCCGAACTCATTGAATTCATCATCGGAATCCGTGGTGACTATACCAACAAGAAGATTGTTTGGGACATGAACCTGACAGAAGCCAACGGTATCGAACGTTATCCGTTTGGTCCGGAAGGCATGATTTCGTTGAAGGCTAATGCCCGCCGTTCGGCAAGCGACAAGCCGAAGATTGAAGTCGAATCGAACATGGATTTCCAGTTGGTAGTCCGTTATGGCGACAAGGAAGAAACTTTCCAGGTGGTTGCCGGTAAACATAATTTCTAATTTTAACACTCGAATCACATGAAGAAGAATCATTGGATAGCAGCTTCCGCATTGGCATGTATGTTGGCTTTTGCACCTTCTACCGTCAATGCATCGAATGAAGCAGACAACAAGCGTCCACCGGTAGAAGAACGTAACTTTACTTCGAAAGCAGTAGAAAAACTGATTAAGGAAGTCAGCAAGGCCATACAAGACCCGAAGTTGCGGGAAATGTTCCAGAACTGTTATCCCAATACCTTGGATACTACTGTTAAGTTCCAGATGAACGGAAAGAAGCCGGATACCTTTGTCATCACAGGTGACATTGATGCCATGTGGTTGCGTGACTCTTCGGCTCAGTTATGGCCGTACTTGGTCTTGATGGAGAACGACAAGGAATTGCAGACCTTGATTGCCGGTTTGATCCATCGTCAGACTGCCTGCATCTTGCTCGACCCGTATGCCAATGCATTCAACGATGGTCCGAAGGGTAGCTATTGGGAAACCGACAATACCCAGAAGATGCGGAAAGAACTTCATGAACGCAAATGGGAAATCGACTCACTGTGTTATCCGATTCGTGTGGCTTATTATTATTGGTTGCTTACCGGCGATACATCGGTGTTTGATGCCCAATGGCACGAAGCGATGCAGTTGGTGGTGAAGACCTTCAAGGAACAGCAACGTAAGGACAACCTTGGCCCGTACAGCTTCATGCGTGATTGCGATCGCCCGACCGATTCTCAAATCAATGGCGGTTTCGGTGCGCCGGTCAAGCCGGTGGGATTGATCGTTTCGGCGTTCCGTCCTTCCGACGATGCCACTCAATACGGTTTCTTGATTCCTTCCAATATGTTCGCCGTGGTTTCTTTACGCCAATTGGCTGAAATCGAAACCAAGGTATTGAAGAATACCGAATTTGCTGCTGAATGTAAGGCATTGGCCGACGAAGTGGATGCAGCGATTCAGAAACATGCGGTAGTCAACCATCCGGTATGTGGTAAGGTATATGCCTTCGAAGTGGATGGCTTCGGCAATTCTTACTGCATGGACGATGCCAATGTACCTAGCTTGTTGGCGGCTCCTTATCTGGGCTACTGCTCACCGGACGATCCGTTGTACCAGAATACCCGTAAGTTGGTTTGGAGCGACAACAACCCTTATTTCTTCAAGGGCAAGGACGGTGAAGGTATCGGTGGACCGCACGTAGGCTTGGGTTATGCATGGCCGATGAGTATGATCATCAAGGGATTGACCAGCAAGAATCCGGCAGAAATCAAGGAATGTCTGACTCATCTTTGCAATACCGATGCAGATACCGGCTTCATGCACGAAAGTTTCCATGTGGACGACCATTACAAGTTCACCCGTTCTTGGTTTGCTTGGACCAATACCTTGTTCGGCGAATTGGTGGTAAAGGCTTATCGTGAATGTCCGGAGATTTTGAAGGATACTTATAAGAAATAAATAAAATATGAAGTCTTATGTATTAGCGCTCGATTTGGGAGGTACCAATTCGGTGTTGGGTGTGGTAGATCCATCGGGCAAGATTGTTTGTACCGGTAGCTTCAAGACACAGGCGTATCCGGAGTTGGACGACTATGTGGAACAATGTGCGGTGGTGGCCGAAGGCTTGTGTGCCCAAGTAGGAGGAAAGGAACAGATTGAAGCCTTGGGTATCGGTGCACCGGATGTGAACTATTGGGACCAGACCATCGAGAATGCGACCAACCTTCCTTGGAAGGGTGTGGTACCATTGGCTTCGAAGTTGGAAGCACGTTTGGGAATCCGGGTGCGCATGACCAACGATGCCAAGGCAGCCGCTTTGGGCGAAATGCTTTATGGAGCAGCCAAAGGCATGAAGGACTTTATCATGCTGACCTTGGGTACGGGAGTCGGAAGCGGCATTGTGGTCAATGGACAGCTGGTCTATGGCAAGCGAAGCTTTGCCGGGGAATTGGGACACACTTCTATCCGTCCGGAAAATGGCCGTCCGTGTCCTTGTGGTCGAAAAGGTTGCTTGGAAACTTATTGTTCGGCTACCGGAGTGGCACAGACCGCCCGGGAGTATTTGCTTTCAGGCAATTATCCGGAAAGTACGCTTCATGCGATGCCGATGGATGCCATCACGTCGAAGGATGTGTACGATGCTGCCATGCAGGGCGACCGATTGGGCAATGAGGTTTTTGCGTTCACCGGTCAACTGCTGGGTGAAAGTTGCGCCGACTTTGCGACCTTCTCCGATCCGGAAGCTTTTGTTTTCTTTGGAGGCCTGACCAAGGCGGGCGATTTGCTGATGAACCCTATCATCAAGACTTATCAAGAAACCGTTTTCGATAATTACAAGGGAACGGCCCGTTTCTTGTTCTCGCAATTAAAGGATGCAGAATCGGCTCTTTTGGGAGCAGCTGCCTTGGCTTGGACGGACAGATAGTTAAAAACTGACAAAATTGCTTGTGGTGTATCAACTTATTAGTAATTTTGTCAGCATTTAATAGAAGACTATGATTAAGACTGAGATTCAGAACATCAAACTCCGCTTTGGTATCATTGGGAATGCGGAAGCGTTGAATCGGGCCATCGACATTGCAATGCAAGTGGCGCCGACGGACTTGTCTGTATTGATTACGGGAGAGAGTGGGGTAGGTAAGGAAACCTTTCCACAGATTGTCCATCAGTTCAGCCGACGGAAACATGGCCAGTACATTGCCGTGAACTGTGGTGCCATTCCGGAAGGAACGATTGATTCTGAATTGTTCGGTCACGAGAAAGGAGCGTTTACGGGAGCGATTGGCGACCGTAACGGTTACTTTGCCGAAGCCAATGGAGGTACCATCTTCTTGGATGAAGTGGGCGAACTTCCTTTGGCTACTCAGGCCCGCTTGTTGCGTGTGCTGGAAAGTGGTGAATACATCAAGGTGGGTTCGTCGAAGGTGCAGAAGACCAATGTCCGCATTGTGGCGGCTACCAATGTGAATTTGACGGAAGCCATTGCCGACGGACGTTTTCGTGAAGACTTGTTCTACCGTCTGAATACGGTGCCTATCAAGATTCCTCCTTTGCGCGAACGTGGCGAAGACATCGCCTTGCTGTTCCGTAAGTTTGCTTCCGATTTCGCCGAGAAATACCGGATGCCGGCCATTCAGTTGACCGAAGATGCCAAAGCCATGCTGAAGGCTTATCCTTGGCCGGGTAATGTGCGTCAGCTGAAGAACATCACCGAACAGATTTCTATCATCGAAACCCATCGGGAAATCAATGCGGCTATCTTGCAGAATTATTTGCCTGCCCAACCGATGGATGCCCGGTTGCCGATGCTCTTGGGAGCGAAAGGACATGGCGGTGGAAAGACCTTCGAAAGTGAACGCGAAATCTTGTATCAGGTATTGTTTGACATGCGTCGGGACATGACCGAACTGAAGAAGCTGGTCAATACGCTGATGGCAGAACGCGGAGAACCGGGATACAACATCGTCCATCCGGTCCCTTCCTCTTCGACCATCAATATCTCGCCGATGATCCATACCGGCAATGTCACGCCGGTAGACGACGATATCCAGGATACGGAAGAATACGTAGAAGAAACCCTTTCACTGGACGACGTGGAAAAGGAAATGATTCGGAAAGCTTTGGAACGCCACCACGGACGACGGAAGAATGCGGCCAAGGACTTGAAAATCTCAGAACGAACACTCTATCGAAAAATAAAGGAATATGGTTTGGAATAAACAGAAGATGAAACATATCGGGACAATGATGGTCATGGCTGTACTGATGACGGCTTGTTCCATTTCCTATCAGTTCAACGGCTCGTCCATTGACTATACCAAAGTGAAATCCATTGCCATCGAAACGTTTCCCAACCGTTCGGTGGGATTTGTATGGGGGCCTATGGAAAGCATGTTCAACACCGCTTTGCAGGATATCTATACCCAGCAAACCCGTTTGCAGATGGTGAAACGAGGCGGTGACCTCACGCTTTCGGGTGAAATCACCAATTACGATGCCTACAACAAGGGTGTCGGTTCCGACGGTTACTCCACCATGGCCGAACTCCGAATGACGGTTCGTGTAACGTTTACGAACAATTCCAATCCACAGGAAAACTTCGAGGCGAAGCAGTTCTCGGCCAGCCGTGAGTACGATGCCACCCAACAATTGGCTTCGGTACAGGACGAATTGGTGAACCAGATGATCAAGGACATTGTAGACCAAATTTTTAATGCTACTGTAGCCAACTGGTAATGATGCAACAACGTATCTATGAATGGATCCAACATCCCGAATTGTTGAATCGGGAGACCTTGTACGAGCTTCGGACGTTGCTGGCACGCTATCCGTATTTCCAGACGGCCCGTTTGCTGTACCTGAAGAATCTGTTCTTGCTCCACGACATCACCTTTGGTGAAGAACTTCGGAAGGCGGCTTTGTACATCGCCAACCGTCGCTCGCTTTTCACCTTGGTGGAAGGAGATCGCCGTACGTTGAAGGCATTGGAACATCTGAAGGTAGCCGATGACACACCGGGCGTAGACCGTACCCTTTCCTTGATCGATGCCTTCCTTTCGACCTTGCCGGAAGAACCGGCCGCTCCGGGAATCATTACCTTGCCGGTTGAAGCCGCTACGGATTATACCGCTTACCTGATGCAGGATACTCCCGAAGAATCGAAGCCGGCCGATGAAGGTCCGAAGATGAAGGGACAGGAGTGGATTGACAACTTTTTGGAAAAGTCCGAAGAGCAACCGCTCATCTCTTCGGTCGTGGAAGACGATGAAGACGAAACGGAGGTCAAAATAGAGGAAGAATCGGAAGATGAAAGCTATTTTACAGAGACTTTGGCCAAAATTTACGTAAAACAGCAAAGATATTCGAAAGCTCTTGAAATAATTACGAGATTAAATTTGAAATATCCCGAAAAAAACGCTTACTTTGCAGACCAAATTAGATTTTTGGAAAAATTGATTATTAACACTAAACAAAAATAAGGGAAAATGTATTTTTTATTGATTGGATTGATTATTATTGCCGCATTGCTTTTGTGCTTTGTAGTAATGATTCAGAATTCTAAGGGTGGTGGTTTGGCATCTAGCTTTGCTTCTTCAAACCAGATTATGGGTGTTCGTAAGACAACAGACTTTATTGAAAAATTGACTTGGGGTTTGGCTGGTTTCATGGTAGTGGTCAGCATCGCTTGTGCTTATACACTTCCTTCTGTTGGTACAGAATCTTCTGTTATCATGGAACAGGCAGTGAAGGAAAGCGCTACTAACCCATTGAACGCTCCTGCAGGTTTTGTGGCTCCTACAGCTACAGAAACTCCGGCTGCTGAAGCTCCTGCTGCAACTGAAGAAAAAACAGCTGAATAATCAGCTCCTTTTTTACAAAAGAATAAAAACGGTTCGTTTCCTAAGGGAAATGGACCGTTTTTGTTTTTAGTTCTTCTTGTTTTTACTACTTTTGTGAAAAGAGCAATAAAAGGAAGATTATGTTGAAACTTATATCATGGAATGTAAACGGCATTCGTGCCTGTTGTGAGAAAGGCTTCCGCGAATCGTTTGAACGCTTGGATGCCGATTTCTTCTGCTTGCAGGAAACCAAGATGCAGGCGGGACAGTTGGACTTGCAGTTCGAGGGCTATCAATCGTATTGGAACTATGCAGAAAAGAAAGGTTATTCGGGAACGGCTATCTTTACCCGTCATCAGCCGTTGTCAGTAGCGTATGGAATAGGGGTGGAGGAACACGATCACGAAGGACGTGTCATCACGCTGGAGATGGAGCATTTTTATCTCATTACGGTCTATGTACCCAACTCGCAGGATGGATTGAAGAGATTGGATTATCGCATGACTTGGGAGGACGCTTTCTTGGCTTATCTCCAAAAGTTGGAAGAAAAGAAACCAGTAGTGGTGTGTGGCGACTTGAATGTGGCTCATCAGGAAATCGACTTGAAGAATCCGAAGAGTAACCGCAAGAACGCTGGTTTCACAGACGAAGAGCGTGCCAAGTTCACCCAATGGCTGAATGCGGGCTTTACGGACACTTTCCGCTACTTTTATCCCGACCAGAAGGAAATCTATTCCTGGTGGTCTTATCGCTTCAAAGCGCGCGAAAAGAACGCTGGCTGGCGTATTGACTATTTCGTCACCTCTGCCTCACTGAACGACAAATTGGTAGATGCCAAGATCCATACGGACATTCTAGGTTCCGACCATTGCCCGGTAGAATTAACCCTTGACTTATAAAAACAAAAAAGGACATCCAAAAGATGTCCTTTTTTTGTGTGGGCAAAGATGGATTCGAACCACCGAAGGCGTAAGCCAGCAGATTTACAGTCTGCCCCATTTGGCCACTCTGGTATTTGCCCAACATGTTTGTTTTTAAAAAATCAGATAGCTCAAAAGAACTATCTGATTTCTAAGAGCGGAAGACGGGGCTCAAACCCGCGACCCTCAGCTTGGAAGGCTAATTGCAC
>SUXY01000035.1 GCA_015060705.1 Bacteroides sp.
AGTCACGGTCTTTCCGAACGGTATTTCGGTGATGGCTAGCGTCTTGTTGTCCACCTTGTTGATTTTGGCGCGGACTTTTACCACACCGCCACGTTCGCCGTCGTTGTAGCGTGATACATCAATCGAACCACCTGTCTGGAAATCGGGATAAAGTTGGAATTCCTCCTTGCGCAGATAGGCGATGGAGGCATCGCAAAGCTCGTTGAAGTTGTGCGGAAGAATTTTTGAAGACAGACCTACGGCAATCCCTTCTACTCCCTGAGCGAGGAGGAGCGGAAACTTGACGGGAAGCGTAATCGGTTCCTTGTTTCGTCCGTCGTAAGAAGCCTGCCATTCGGTAGTCTTCGGGTTGAACACCACATCGAGAGCGAATTTCGAGAGACGTGCTTCGATGTAACGCGGAGCAGCTGCCCCGTCGCCTGTGAGAATGTTACCCCAGTTACCCTGGCAATCGATGAGCAAGTCCTTCTGGCCGAGTTGCACCAAGGCATCACCGATAGAAGCATCGCCGTGCGGGTGGAACTGCATGGTATGACCCACAATGTTTGCCACCTTGTTGTATCGTCCATCGTCCAATCGCTTCATGCTGTGTAAGATACGTCGCTGAACAGGTTTCAACCCGTCGTTAATGTGTGGCACGGCACGTTCCAAAATTACATAGGAAGCATAGTCCAGAAACCAGTTCTGATACATGCCGGTGAGTTGGAACTTTACTCCTTCCTTTTTGGTGTCGGCTGGTTTATAGTCCGAATGTTGGTCTTCCATTTCAAGGTTTTCGTCGCTCATATTTATTTAATTTCCTTAATGTTCTCATGATATGCACACAAAAATACGACTTTTTCGGAAAAAAATCATTTACTTTGCACTTTATTTCGTGGAGAGTCCCTTCTTTTGTCATTCAGACGACCGAAGGGAGGAAGAATCTCGATGGCATAAAAAGGATGTATCCGAGATTCTTCGCTACACTACGTTCCGCTCTGAATGACAAGGAAGAGCATAGATTAAGAAGAATAACAAGAACAAAAATATAGAAAGAAAATGGCACAAGAAGACGTTTTTAAGAAACTCGTTTCGCATTGTAAGGAATATGGTTTCGTGTTCCCTTCAAGCGAAATCTACGACGGCCTGGGTGCAGTGTACGACTATGCACAGATGGGCGTGGAATTGAAGAACAACATCAAGCAATACTGGTGGCAGAGCATGGTGCTCTTGCACGAAAACATTGTAGGTATCGACTCGGCTATCTTCATGCATCCTACTATCTGGAAGGCATCGGGACACGTAGATGCGTTTAACGACCCTCTCATCGACAACAAGGACTCGAAGAAGCGCTATCGTGCAGACGTGCTCATCGAAGACCAGCTTGCCAAGTACGATGAAAAGATCAACAAGGAAGTGGCTAAGGCTGCCAAGCGTTTCGGTGAAGCTTTCGACGAAGCTCAGTTCCGTGCGACCAATGCCCGTGTGCTTGAAAACCAAGCCAAGAAAGACGCTCTTCACGAACGTTTCGCCAAGGCGTTGAACGATAACAACCTCGAAGAACTCCGTCAGATTATCCTTGACGAAGAAATCGTTTGTCCGATTAGCGGTACCAAGAACTGGACCGAAGTGCGTCAGTTCAACTTGATGTTCTCTACTGAAATGGGTTCTACTGCTGATGGTGCCATGAAGATTTACCTCCGTCCGGAAACTGCTCAGGGTATCTTCGTGAACTACCTGAATGTGCAGAAGACTGGCCGTATGAAGATTCCTTTCGGTATCGCTCAGATTGGTAAGGCATTCCGTAACGAAATCGTAGCCCGTCAGTTCATCTTCCGTATGCGTGAATTCGAACAGATGGAAATGCAGTTCTTCGTGAAGCCGGGTACTGAACTCGAATGGTTCGCCAAGTGGAAGGAAACTCGCTTGAAGTGGCATAAGGCTCTTGGTTTCGGCGATGACCACTATCGTTACCACGATCATGATAAGTTGGCTCACTACGCCAATGCGGCTACCGACATCGAATTCCTCATGCCGTTCGGCTTCAAGGAAGTGGAAGGTATTCACTCACGTACCAACTTCGACTTGAGCCAGCACGAAAAGTTCTCGGGCAAGAGCATCAAGTATTTCGATCCGGAAATCAACGAAAGCTATGTACCATACGTGATCGAAACTTCGATTGGTGTAGACCGTATGTTCCTCAGCATCATGAGTGCAGCATATCAGGAAGAAAAGCTCGAAAACGGCGAAACTCGCGTGGTGTTGAAGTTGCCTGCAGCCCTCGCACCGGTGAAGTTGGCTGTTATGCCATTGGTGAAGAAGGACGGTCTTCCAGAAAAGGCTCGTGAAATCATTAACGACTTGAAGTTCCACTTCAACTGCCAGTACGATGAAAAGGATTCCATCGGTAAGCGTTACCGTCGTCAGGATGCTATCGGTACTCCGTACTGTATCACTGTAGACCACCAGACATTGGAAGATAACTGTGTGACTCTCCGTAACCGTGATACCATGGCTCAGGAACGTGTGGCTATCTCTGAATTGAACAATATCATTGCTGACAAGGTAAGCATCACTAGCTTGTTGAAGACATTGCAATAATTTGTAAATGAGTATGAAGAAAAATATATTTTGGATATTTGGCCTGTTGATGGCTGTCTCGTTTACCATCGTTTCCTGTGATGAGACAACGGGCATCCCCGATCCATACACCGATTGGGAACTCCGTAATCAGGCTTATATCGATTCCATCGCAAAGGTGGCGAAGGCCAATCCTGACCAGTGGAGAACGATTCATACTTTCAAGTTTGATCCGCCTCTCAATGACTTGAATCCCGATGTGAACGATTATGTGTATTGTCGGATTTTGGAAAATGGTACAGGAACGGTAAATCCGTTGTTTACAGATTCTGTGGCAACTCATTATAGAGGTCAGCTTATTCCGTTGTATAATGGTGAGAAGGTGGTTTTCGACCAAAGTTTTCAAGGTGAGTTGAATACAAATGTAGCAGAACCGGTTGTTTTCGCTGTTAATGGTGTGGTAGAAGGTTGGCAAACCGTCTTGCAGGAAATGGTGGAAGGTGACCGTTGGGAAATCTATATTCCTTATAGAATGGGGTATGGTTCTTATGGTTCCGGCTCTAGCATTCCTGGTTATTCCACTTTGATATTCGATATGCAATTGGTAAAGATTTATACCAATAGATGATAACAAAAGAGAGAACCTTCATGGTTCTCTCTTTTGATTTTGATATGATTCAATATTACTTAATGTTTCCCACCTTAATCAAGTATTCAGCAATCTGAACTGCATTGAGTGCAGCACCCTTCTTGATTTGGTCGCCTACAATCCAGAATGTCAAACCATTTTCGTTCGCCAAGTCCTTGCGGATACGACCTACATAAACCGGGTCCTTGCCAGCGAGGAAGAGCGGCATCGGATATTCCTTTTCAGCCGGATTGTCGGTCAGTACAAGACCATCGCCCTTGGCAAATGCTTCGCGGGCTTCTTCTACCGAGATAGGACGTTCGGTTTCTACCCAAATGCTTTCCGAGTGAGAACGGAGAGCTGGAACACGTACACACATGGCGCTCACCTGAATGTCGGAGTGCATAATCTTGCGTGTTTCGTTGTACATCTTCATTTCTTCCTTGGTGTAACCGTTGTCGGTGAACACGTCGATTTGTGGAATCAAGTTGAATGCCAACTGGTAAGCAAACTTGTTCACGGTCACAGGTTCACCTGCCAATACCTGACGATATTGTTCGTAAAGCTCGTCCATGGCAGCAGCACCGGCACCACTGGCAGCTTGGTAAGTAGATACATGTACACGCTTGATGTGCGAGAGGTCTTCAATCGCCTTCAAGGCAACCACCATCTGGATAGTAGTACAGTTCGGGTTGGCAATGATATTGCGTGGACGGTTCAATGCATCTTCGGCATTTACTTCGGGAACCACCAAAGGAACATCGTTTTCCATGCGGAAGGCACTAGAGTTGTCAATCATTACAGCTCCGTATTTAGTAATGGTTTCGGCAAACTCGATAGAAGTACCGCCACCGGCAGAGGTAAACGCAATGTCTACACCTTTGAAGTCATCGTTGTGCTGGAGGAGTTTCACTTCAATCTCTTTTCCACGGAAAGTGTATTTTCGGCCTGCACTGCGTGAAGAACCGAACAACAACAACTCATCAATCGGGAAATTTCTTTCATCAAGCACGCGCAGGAATTCTTGTCCTACCGCTCCGCTTGCACCAACAATCGCTACTTTCATATTTTTAGTGTCTTTTTGTTATGATTAGTATTAAAACGAGAATCAAAATGGAAGATTCCTTTATTGGGCTGCAAAATTAGAACATTTTATGAAAATGATAAGTAAAAGAGAAACTTTTTTTGTAAATTTGTCGATAATTTGATAGAAAACCTACGTTGAACCTATGAACTTACCCGATATAGGCATTCATTTGCCCATTACAGACCCCACCTGGATATTCTTCCTGGTGCTGATGATTATTCTCTTTGCTCCCATTGTGCTGGGTCGCTTGCGTATTCCCCACATTATCGGTATGATTTTGGCAGGGGTTGTTATCGGCAAGTACGGCTTCAACATTCTGGAACGGGACAGCAGTTTCGAATTGTTCGGTAAGGTGGGTATCTACTACATCATGTTTTTGGCAGGGCTTGAAATGGATTTGGAGAACTTGAAGAAGAATCTGCTGAAAGCATTGGCGTTCGGGGTGCTGACCTTTTGCATTCCTTTTGCCATGGGGATGTGGGTAGGGATGAATGTGCTGGGCTTTGGGGTAGGTGCCTCAATGTTGCTCTCCAGTATTTTTGCTTCGCATACCTTGGTGGCGTATCCTATTGTAGGACGATACGGTATGACCCGACATGCGTCCGTGTCCATTTCCATCGGGGGTACGATGTTTGCCCTCACGGTGGCCTTGTTCATCTTGGCTGGTATTTCGGGAATGTATAGAGGTGAGCTGGATTCGGGCTCATGGATATGGTTCATCGGCAAGTGTGTGGGCTATTGTGTCTTCGTATTCCTGGTCTTTCCGCGATTTGCCCGTTGGTTCTTCCGTACCTACGAAGACAATGTGATGCAATATATTTTTGTGCTTGCCTTGGTGTTCCTTTCGGCGGCGCTGGCGGAGTTGGCAGGCATGGAAGGTATCTTCGGTGCTTTCTTGGCAGGCTTGGTGTTGAACCGCTTGATTCCGCACGTTTCTCCGCTGATGAACCGTACGGAGTTTGTGGGTAATGCGCTTTTCATCCCGTACTTCCTGATTGGGGTGGGGATGCTCATCAACTTGGGTGCCTTGTTCCATGGAGGTGAGACCATCAAGGTGGTTCTCGTCATGGTCATTGTTGCAACGGTTTCCAAGTGGATAGCTGCTTGGCTCACCCAACTCGTCTATCGCATGTCGAAGGCTTCCCGTCAGATGTTGTTCGGTTTGAGCAATGCCCATGCTGCCGGTGCTTTGGCGATGGTGATGGTCGGTACGAAGATTGAACTGGAACCGGGTGTATTCTTGATGAATGAAGACATGCTGAACGGGGTGGTCATCATGATTCTTTTCTCCTGCATCATCAGTTCGGTGGTGACGGAACATGCCGCCCGTACCATGGCATTGGCCGAAGAGAATGGTGAAATGGACATGGCCCGTGGCAAGGAAGACGAACGTATGATGGTATCCATTGCCAATCCGGAAACCGTAGAGCCGCTGGTGAACATGGCTCTCATGATGCGCGACCCGAAATCAAAGAAGGAACTGTTGGCCGTGACGGTGGAAGTGGAATACGATGAGGCCAAGAAGCAGGCGAAGCTGGCACAACGTCGGAAGAGTCTGGAACAAGCTGCCCGTATAGCTTCGGCGGTAGATGTACCGATGAAGACCCGATGCCGACTGAGTACGAATGCCGCTACGGGCATCCTGAATACCGCCAGTGAAATGAATGCATCGGAAATCATTCTCGGTCTTCACCATAAGCATGGTTTGTTGGACTCGTTCTTGGGTAGTTTCGCACAGAGTATCTTGAAGGGTACGCACCGTCAGATGATGGTGGTGAAGTGTCTCATTCCAGTGAACACCATGCGACGGATCATGGTGGCGGTACCTCCAAAAGCGGAATACGAATCAGGCTTTTATAAGTGGGTGGAACGTTTGGCACGTATCGGCGGACAGTTGGGATGTAGGGTGCATTTTTGGGCACATCCTGATACTCTCCAACGCATCAGCGGATACATGAACCGTTTCCATGGAAGCGTACGGGTGGAATTTTCGCCGATGGATGATTGGGATGATTTGTTGCTCATCAGCAGTAAGGTAGCATTCGACCACTTGATGGTCATCGTTTGTGCCCGTAAGGGGGCTATCTCGTACCAGCCTTCCTTCGAAGAATTGCCGAATCAGATTACCAAATATTTCTCGAACAACAGCTTGATGCTGATTTATCCCGACCAGTTGGGCGACCCGTTGGAGAACTTCACTTTCTCCAGTCCGCGTAGTCAGGCTGAAAACCGCCTTTATGACCAAGTGTCTAAGTGGGTATACAAGTGGATGAAGAAAGGAGATGAACAAGGATGAGTGAAAAGATGATAGAAATACAAGGCATCACCAAGAGTTTCGGTGAGTTGCAAGTGCTGAAAGGTATCGACCTGATAATAAATAAAGGTGAAGTGGTGAGCATTGTCGGTCCCAGTGGGGCAGGGAAGACCACTTTGCTTCAAATCATGGGTACGCTGGACAAGGCGGATGTAGGTTCGGTGGTCATCAATGGCGTGGAAGTAGGGAAACTGAAGGAAAAGGAATTGTCAGCTTTTCGTAACAAGCAGATAGGTTTTGTTTTCCAATTTCATCAATTGTTGCCTGAGTTTACCGCGTTGGAGAATGTCATGATACCTGCGCTGATTGCTGGAACTTCTTCGGGAGAGGCTATGCGAAGGGCGAAAGATACGTTAGAGATGATGGGGCTGGCGGAGCGGGCATCGCACAAGCCGGCTGAGCTTTCGGGTGGGGAGAAGCAGCGAGTGGCAGTAGCCCGTGCACTCATCAACCATCCTGCGGTCATCTTTGCCGATGAACCGTCGGGAAGTTTGGATAGCAAGAACAAGGAAGAATTGCACCAACTCTTCTTCGACTTGCGCGAAAAGCTGGGGCAGACATTTGTGATTGTCACCCACGATGAAGGGTTGGCGCAATTGACGGATCGCACCATTCATATGGTGGATGGTCGGATTTCTCAACCATAGAGAATAAGTAATGTCATTCAGAGGAGCGATGCGACGAAGAATCTCGAATGCATCCACTTTATGTCATCGAGATTCTTCGCTGCACTCCGTTTCGCTCTGAATGACAAAATATGTTTAAAGGTGTTCAGGAAAAGCTTCTTTCAGAATCTCCTTGGCACGTTCAAGGTCTTTCTCGAAAACGAGCACATCAATATCAAATCCACGTAAAGCGGTCATCACTTGATTGGTCAGTTCCCCTTGCAGCATGGATTCTATGCCTTGGTCTTTCAGAATGTCCTGAAGCATGTGCGCTTGCACATTGTCTTGGAAAGAAGTCAGTCTGACGGTCTTCATAATCGTAAGTTTTTGATGAAATCTATGTGTAAAGATAAGGTTTTTCCGTATCTTTGGCAAAAAATTAGATATAATGAATGTTATATTAGGAAAATACAACCAATTGGAAGTGGTAAAGGAAGTGGATTTCGGTATCTACCTCGATGGGGGAGACGATGGCGAGATCTTGTTGCCTACCCGCTATGTGCCCGAAGGATGCAAGCCGGGCGATATGCTCAATGTGTTCATCTACCTGGACAACGAAGAACGTCTGATTGCTACCACCTTGGAACCGAAGGTGCAAGTGGACGAGTTCGCTTGTCTGGAAGTGGCATGGGTCAATGAATATGGCGCATTTCTCGACTGGGGACTGATGAAGGACCTCTTCGTGCCTTTCCGCGAACAGAAGATGAAGATGCAGAAGGGACACCGCTATGTGGTGCATGCCCATGTGGACGAGGACAGCTATCGCATCATGGCATCGGCCAAGGTGGAGAGATACCTCTCGAAAGAAATGCCTCCTTACCAAGCCGGTGAGGAAGTGGAAGTCATGATTTGGCAGAAGACCGACCTTGGCTATAAAGTGATTGTAGACAATAAGTTCGGCGGCTTGGTATACCAACGGGAGATTTTCCAAGTGTTGGAACCGGGTATGAAGATGCAGGCATACGTCCGTCAGGTGCGCGAGGATGGTAAGATAGACCTCACCTTGCAGAAGGACGGTTTCCAGAAGGTGGATGATTTTTCGGGTGTGTTGCTGCAATACATCAAGGAGCAGGGTGGACATACTCCATTGAACGACAAGAGTGCTGCTGAAGATATCTATGAAACCTTTGGTGTAAGCAAGAAGACTTTCAAGAAAGCTGTGGGCGACTTGTACAAGAAACGTCTCGTCTTGTTGGTAGAAGACGGTATCCGTTTGGCTTAAAGGGGGAAATCCCTAAAAGAAATAGGGAAATTCCTATCATAATATGGGGAAAATCAATTGTAGGGGGAGAATTCTTCCCCTATTTTTGCATTAAAGAAAAACGATAACTCTAAAAACATGCAGATATGAAAAAGTTGACTACCCTTTGGATGATGATTTTGATGCTCGGTATGAGTATTCCGGCTATGGGAGCCATGAGCATGAGTAAGATGCGTCAGAACGCTCGTTTCTTGACAGACCGTATGGCTTACGAGTTGAATCTTACCCCGATGCAATACGACGATGTGTATGAGGTGAACTATGATTTCATAGACAATGTACGATACATTATGGATGATGTCGTACGTGGATATGGTTATGCGGTAGACCGTTACTATGAATTCCTGAATTATCGTAACGATGACTTGCGATGGATTCTTTCAGCTTCCCAGTACCGTCGTTTTTTGGGAGTGGATTATTTCTATCGCCCAATCTATACGACAGCAAAGAAGTGGATTTTCCGCATTTACGACCATTATCGTGATGTGAACCATTTCTATTTCTCCAAGCCGCATCATTACAAGACCTATAAGGGCGGACATTACCGCACTCATTTCGGTAATGTAAGCTTTTACAAAAATCATCGCAAGGACCATTATAAGCATGATTTCTATAAGGGAGATGTACGTGTTCACCAACATAAGCCGAAGACTGGTGCGAAAGTGCAGAACCGTCCGGCTTCGAACCGAAAAGAAGTGAGAACTTCGACCAAGCGTACTTCTGTGAAGCAAACGTCTCGTTTGGATAAAACGGAGAAGAAGGTAAGGTCAGATATTAATAGAGAAGTGAAGAAAGATGTGAATAAAAATGAACGTCGTCGTAGGAATGAAGCATCTTCTTCCCGGTTTTCTCGTAAAAATAGCCAAGAAAGTCGACAGGCTGTACGTAAATAGGAAAGAATGAGGGTGTAATCAAACACCCTCATTCTTTTATAATGTTAATGGAACTCCTTTGTAGAAATCCAGAATCTTACTCCTGTACACAAACTCATACTTCGCCTGAACACCATCGGACAAAGCCTTCATCCAGGCGGTACGCATTTCGTTGTATTCCGTGGCAGATGCCTTGCCGTTGGCATACTTCTCGCTCATCAAGCGGAAGGATGCTTCTGCTGATTCGTTTGCCGACTGGCTGCTCTTGTACTTGCTTTCTGCTGCCAAGGCATTGTAATACGCCTGCTGGATTTCCTTGTAGAGCGCTTTCTTGCTTTCCTCCAATTGCCACGAAAGGGCGGTGTGCTGGATGCGGGCGCTCTTTACCCGATTGCGTGTCTGGAACCGGTTGAATATAGGTATGCTCAGTGAGAACTGGAGATACTTGTTCATGTTTTGGTCCCATTGCGTACTGAAAGGTGCATTTTCGATACCCGACAAATGATAATAGTTCGTTCCGATGCCTGCTCCGAAAGAGAGTTGCGGATAATAACCGCTCTGAGCAATCTTGATGCTCTTCTCGGCCCCTTGCAGGCGGTATTGGGCGGCCTTGATAGCAGGTTTGTTCATCATGGCTTGCGCATAGACTTCCTCGGGAAGTGTAAGGTGAACCGAAAAATTGTCAATGTCTGGTACATTGATTTGGAAACCTTCAGGAGATGGCAATTCCAATAGTTGGCTTAAATCGAGCAAGGCCAACTGATGGTTGTTCTCGGCTTGTACCAGTGAGAGTTGGTCCTGTGCCAAGCGAGACTTGGCTTCCAGCACTTCCGCTTCAGAGGCTTTTCCGTTCCTGAAGAAAGCGATCTTTCTATCCAATTGTTCTTGACTCAATGCCACTTGGTTACGGGCTATCTTCGTCAGCTCCTCGTTGAACAACACTTGCAGGAAATAGGAAGCCACCTGGATGCTGATGTCTTCCTTGGCTTTTGCCAAATCCTCGGTGGCGGCTTTCAGGTTCAGTTTGCTCAGGGCGATGCTGTTGGGTATCTGCATCCCGGTAAAGAGGGGAATGTTGGTGCCCAAGGAGAAATTGGTATTTCGCGTGTTACGGTTTCCATAAGTATTGTCGGCTTGTAAGGCACGTCCGAAGTTGAAGGACTGCCCGATGTTTCCGTTCAGGTTGGGCATACGGCTCCATTGGGCGGTGTTCAGTTCCACTTCGCTTTGGTTTCGGGCAGCTTCCTTCTGCTTGATGCTGAGGTTGTGCTCGATGGCATGGGTGATGCATCGTTGCAAATCCCACGTTTCCTGTGCCTGAAGCTGGAAAGCTCCCAGGAGGGTCAGGCTGAGGCTGATAACTGTTCTCTTCATGGATTATGCTCCTTTCTGTGCGCTACGCACCTTTTGGCCTTCGGTCAGACCTTGTTTGATTTCAATCCGGATGCCGTCGCTCATGCCCGTGGTGACCGGTTGGCGATGGAACTTCTGTTCGGGCACACTGTCCGTCAGTATATATATAAAGGTGGAATCTCCACTGAATTCGATGGCGCTTTCAGGAACGGTCAGCACTTGGTGTGCGCGTTCCAGTACGATTTCTGCATTGGCGCTATATCCCGAACGGACAGTGATGGTGTCCGGTACATGGATAGCCGCCTTGATTTCGAATTGGTTGGCGCCATTCTCTTCTACACCTTTGGGAGAGATGTATTCCAATTCTGCATCGAAAGCCATGTTCTGCAAGGCTCCCAAGGTGATTTTCACAGGCATTCCTTCGTGAAGGAGCCCCACTTCGGTTTCGTCGATGTTTCCACGGAAGATGAGGTCGTTCATATCCGCCACGGTGGCAATGGTGGTGCCATCGTTGAAGGTGTTGCTCATGATGACCGAGTTCCCTTCCTTGATAGGCACATCCAGAATCAGTCCGTCGATGGTCGAACGGATGAGAGTACTACTGAAGGAAGCGCTGTTCTGCGTAATCCCTTCCTTGACAATCTGCAGGTTGTCCTTGGCGGTTTGCAGCTCCTCACGGGCTTGCTTGACATTGACTTCGCTCTTTTCGTATTCTTCGGCACTGATGAGCTTCTGTCCGTACAAGGTCTTCATGCGTTCGAAATCCGTTTCACTTTGTCGGGCATTGATTTCGGCCAAGCGAACACGGCTTTCGGCGGCATTCAATTGGCCGAGTTCAGGAATCACCTTGACCTTGGCTATCACTTCGCCTTTCTTGACGGTTTCGCCCGCTTCCTTGTATACCACATCGATGATGCCCGAAATTTGTGGTTTGATGAGAATTTCATCACGCGGTTCAATTTTTCCCGTCGCTACGGTTGTCTTTTCCAAGTCGGCAATCGTAGTAGTCAGTGTTTCATACACCAGTGTTTCTGGTTTCGACTTTTGATAAAGGAAGCCGAATGTTCCCAAAAAGATAAAGCCGACAAGAATCAATGCGGCTATTTTTACGTACTTTTTCATATTTGATGTTTGTTTATATTATCCAATTTGTTTTTATCGTTATTCATCCCGAATCGCTTCTATCGGCTTGATAGCCATGGCCCGATAAGCAGGAGCCAGTCCTGCCAGCATACCCAGGACAAGGAGGATGACACAAGCCCCAATCGCCATCCAAAAACTGATTTGGAAATGTGCTGGTGTGTCCGATTGGGCGGTTCCCATTTCCAGCATCTGAAGCACGAAGACCGCGAAGGAGATGCCCATCATGCCCGCCAGGGTAGTGAGTACCATGCTTTCCGAAAGGATTTGGCTCATGATGTCCCGTGGCTTGGCACCGATGGCCCGACGGATGCCTATCTCCGTGGTTCGTTCCTTGACCGTGACCATCATGATGTTGCTTACCCCGATGGCACCGGCCAATAGAGTACCCAGTCCCACCATCCAACTCAAGATCTTGATGCCCTTGAAGAGATTGTCCACCATGCCGAACAAAGCTTCCGCATTTACATTCATGACGGCTTGCTTGTCCTCCGGATGTATCAGGTGCGCTTGTTTCAGTATCGGTTCGATGCGTGCCTGAATGTCCTTGATGGAATGTCCCGGACGGGCGGTATAGCACAACAGTTGGATTTCATTCCCGAAATTGTAATTCTGTTGCATGGTGGTGAATGGGATGGTGATGGTGGTAGGAGGCCAACCGTTCACGCTCATGTTGCCGGACGAAGTGTTGACCCCTATCACTTGATAATAAATGCCGTTCGCATTGATGAACTTACCGCAAGGATTGCTTCCGTCGGGGAAGAGTGTCTCGTAGATTTGTTTCCCTATTACGCACACCTTCCTTTGCTCTTTCACGTCAATGTGATTGATGAAGCGTCCCATGGTGAGAGTAGGGGTTTCAATCTCGGCATATTCCGGATATACTCCCTTCATGGAACACGATCTGCTTTCATGCTTGTCGTAGGTGGCTTTGATGCCCCAACGGGCATTGCTCGGAGTCAGGATGTCCAGCTCAGGGACGGCTCTTCGGAGACGTTCCACATCCTTGATTTCCAATGACCAATATCTTCCTTTCTGGAATCCCTTGTATGCCTTTCCAGTCTGGTTACTTCCTGTAAATCCCGAATTGGTGGCAAATCCTTCGAAGTTGCTCGACATCATGTCCTGGATTCCTTGGCTTCCACCCATGAGAGCCACCAGCATGAAGATGCCCCAAAAGACGCCGAACGCAGTCAGGAAACTCCGCGTCTTGTTTCGGGTAATGGTGATGAGAATCTCTTCCCATCGGTCTATGTCTATTCTGAATAGTTTCATAATTTTATCCTTTTAATGCTTCGATAGGTCGTATCATGACGGCTTTTCGGGCAGGGAAGAATCCTGCCAAGGTGCCTGCAATAATCAAGGTCAAGGTGGCTTGGATGGCGATGTGTAAATCCACCGTCGGGTTGACGAATACTGTGGCCGATGCCACTCCGATGTCCATCACTTGTTCTCCTGCCACGGCATTCATGTATTCCGTCACGGCAATGCCGGCTATCATCCCGATGTAGCCGAAGAAAGTCGTGATGGTGATGCTTTCTGCTATGATGAGGGCCAGAATGGAAGCTGGCTTGGCTCCCAATGCCTTTCGGATGCCGAACTCATGAGTGCGTTCCTTCACCGTAATGAGCATGATGTTGCTTACTCCCACAATGCCACTGAGTAGGGTGAAGATACCGATAACCCAAATAGCGGTGCGAAGGATGTCGCTGGCCGTTTGTTGCTGGAGGTATTGGCTGAAGCGGTTCCATACCCAGATGGCACTTCGGTCTTCGGCATCGAATTGCTTGACTTTTGAGATGGCCGAACGGTATTCCTTCTCGAAAGTTTCGCTACCGGGCAAGTCGGTTATGTCCTTGGTGAGGAATACCAACGAGCCCACTCCATCACCTTTATTATAGATAAGTTGGAGAGTGGTGTAGGGAAGGTAGGCGGTAGGCGAGAATTCTTCCATCGGAGTGGTGTAGATGCCTACCACCTGATAGGCGATGCCACTGGCGTTGATGTGCTTGCCGATGGCTTTCTCTTTTTCGTCTCCCATGAGCATTTCCACCGTCTTTTCATGCAGGACGATGACTTTTCGCTTGTCTTTCATGTCCAGTTGGTTGATGAATCGTCCTGCCTTCAGTTTCAGCCCGTTCGTTTCGGGATAGTTGGGCATGACTCCCGTTATCTGGGTAGAAACATGGTCTTGTCGGTAACTAAGGATGACACCGCCTTGTTCCAGGATGGCACTGGCGTGAGTGACGTGTTCTGTCATCTGTCGGGTCAGTTCCAGTTCTTTCTCGGTCAACTTGATGTTTCTTCCTTCCTTCAGCCCTTGATAAGGCATGCTGGTACGTCCCGGCCAGATTTGGAAAGAATTCATGGCCATGTCTCCGCTCTGTTGTTCGAAAGCGTTCAAAAGTCCGTTCCCGGCACCTAACAATACGATGAGCATGAAGATACCCCATGCCACGGCAAATCCGGTGAGTGCCGTGCGTAGCTTGTTGCGCTTAATGGTTCCGTATATTTCTTGTATGAAGTCTATCATGTGTGTCTTATTTCATGAGTCCGTTGATTCCGAATGGGGAGGACGTGTGGTCCTTGTTCTCTTCTATCCGTTCGATGATGCCATCCTTGATATGAATAATCTTGTCTGTCTGATTGGCTACACCGCTTTCGTGGGTTACTACTACGATGGTCATACCTTCCTGTTGGTGCAAGTCTTTCAGGATTTGCATCACCTCAACAGATGTTTTGCTGTCCAGTGCACCAGTCGGCTCATCGGCAAGGATGATTTGAGGTTTGGTGATAAGAGCACGGGCAATGGCGACACGTTGTTTTTGTCCACCGGAAAGTTCGTTCGGCATGTGGTGCGCCCAATCCTTCAGCCCTAGTTTATCCAAATATTCCAATGCCAGTTGGTTCCGTTTCTTCCGGCTTACTCCTTGATAGAAAAGAGGAAGCGCCACATTCTCCATGGCATTCTTGAAAGCAATGAGGTTAAACGATTGGAAGATGAAGCCTATCATCCGGTTTCGGTATTCGGCACTTCGGGTTTCACTCAGGTTCTTGATGAGTGTGCCGTTCAGGTAATAATCTCCCGAATCGTAATTGTCGAGAATCCCTAATATATTTAATAAGGTGGATTTTCCCGAGCCGGAAGCTCCCATGATGGATACGAACTCTCCCTTGTGAATATCTAATGTGATACCTTTCAGTACATGTAAAGGTGCTCCATTGTAGTAGGTCTTATTGATGTTTTCTAGATGTATCATTGAATAAAAATAATTGTGTTTGTATATTAGACGTGGTGAAGATATAAAAAGTTGTATGATTACGAGAAATAATTGGTAAAAAATTTGCTCGCTTTTTTTCCATTCCGTACATTTGTGCATTAAATAACTAACCTTTAAATTAATATATCATGGTAACAAACATGGAAAAACCCTACGTTGTAGGTATGGATATCGGTGGTACTAATACTGTATTTGGTATTGTTGACCAACGTGGTAACGTATTGGCTACTGATTCGGTAAAAACTCAGTCTTATGCAAAGATAGAAGATTACGTAGAAGCAGTTACTTCTAAGTTGCTTCCTCTCATTGAATCTGTAGGTGGTGTTGAAAAAATCAAGGGTATGGGTGTAGGTGCTCCTAACGGTAACTACTACAACGGTACAATTGAGTTTGCTCCTAACTTGCCATGGAAAGGTGTAATTCCTTTGGCTGCTTTGTTCGAAGAAAGAATTGGTGTTCCTACTGCATTGACAAATGATGCTAACGCTGCTGCTATCGGTGAAATGACTTACGGCGCTGCTCGTGGTATGAAGGATTTCATCATGATTACTTTGGGTACAGGTGTAGGTAGTGGTATCGTAATCAACGGTCAGTTGGTTTATGGTCATGACGGTTTTGCTGGTGAATTGGGTCACGTGGTAGTACGTCGTGAAAACGGTCGTCAGTGTGGTTGCGGTCGCAAGGGTTGTTTGGAAACTTACTGCTCTGCTACAGGTGTAGCTCGCACAGCTCGCGAATTCTTGGTAGCTCGTCCTGAACCTAGCTTGTTGAGAGAAATTCCTGCTGAAGAAATCGTTTCTAAGGATGTATACGATGCAGCAGTGAAGGGTGACAAGTTGGCTTTGGATATCTTTGAATTTACAGGTCGTATCCTCGGTGAAGCTTTGTCTGATTTCATCGCATTCTCTAGCCCTGAAGCTATCGTATTGTTCGGTGGTTTGGCTAAGTCTGGTGATTACATCATGAAGCCTATCAAGAAGGCTTTGGATGAAAACATCTTGAAGATTTACGAAGGTAAGACTAAATTGTTGGTTTCTGAACTGAAGGATGCTGATGCTGCTGTATTGGGCGCAAGTGCTCTCGGTTGGGAAGTAAGAGAAGCTTAATGGAAAATAAAAAGCAAGGATATAGAGTCAAGGAATACCAAGGTCCTGTCAAGCGATATTGCCAGACGCTGAATTTAAAGGATAATCCAGAGTTAGTGGCTGAATACCGCAAGAGACATGCTCAAGGAGAAGTGTGGCCGGAAACATTGGCGGCTATTCGTGAAGTTGGTATTTTGGAAATGGAAATCTATATTCTTGATACCAAATTGTTCATGATTGTGGAAACACCGCTCGATTTCGAATGGGATTCGGCAATGGCCAAGATGGCTACTTTGCCTCGCCAGGAAGAATGGGAAGCGTATATGGCCGTATTCCAGCAAGCGGAAGCAGGGGCTTCCTCTGCCGACAAATGGCAATTGATGGAACGGATGTTCCATCTTTATGAATAAGATAAAAAAGAAAGGATGCAGATTCTTCTGCATCCTTTCTTATTATACATGGTTAATGGATTTTCTACCTAAAGCCTTAAGCATTCGCCTGGCTCATCAATTTGTGAATCTTGAACTGTAAAGACTGGCAAGCTGCGCCCTTCTTCATAGCTTTGTATCGTTTCAATTGATACTGAAGCGTCTCGATTGTCTCATTTGTTCTTTTCATATTCATTTCTTTTTTAATTTGTGTTCCCCTATATAAATAGAAGAACTTGTTAATTCCTAAAAACTTTATTCTCTCTTTTACCGATGCAAATATAGTGCCAAATCTTTATATATGTGCTATAAAACATATTTTTAAGGGTTAATTTAAGAATATGAAACAATTCGCATCCAAAATTAACATCTATTTGCATGTAAAAGAGGGTTAGTCTGACAGCATAGGGTTGCAAGGTGTCATATTGTCTTGAATTGTTTCAGATTCGTTAAATTGTGTTGGTAAACGATGATTTTTTGTTTGTTTCTTTGCTGTTTTATAAAAAAGCGCTATCTTTGCACTGTGTTTTTCATAGTATTAGATTTAAGGTTAACAAAGGTTGGAGCAAAGCGTTGCTCCTTTTTTTATGTCTATACTTTTGTGTTGTGGAAACTTTTCATATTTTTGTCTTATCTAACGGAAAAAGTATGAAGAGTTTTTTTATTGGACTGATTGTATCGCTAGTGGGGATGCAATTGGTGGCCCAGGAACGGGAGTATGTAATTGTTGTTCATGGTGGTGCCGGTGCCATGGCAGGTTTGGAGAATGATCAGGAAAAAGCGGCTCAGTATTATGCGGCTTTGGATTCTGCGTTGACCATAGGCGATGCCATCTTGTCGAAAGGTGGAGAAGGTCCTCAAGCGGTAATGGCCGTTATCAACTATTTTGAAAGTAATCCATTGTTTAATGCAGGTGTAGGTGCGACTTGTACCATCGATGGTACATTCGAGTTGGATGCTGCCATCATGGAAGGCAAGGATTTGTCGGCCGGTGCAGTGGCTGGTGTCAAGTTCATTAAGCATCCTATTGATGCGGCTTATGCGGTAAAGACACAAACAGAACATGTCATGTTGGCAGGGGAAGGAGCTGATTTGTTCGCTAAAGCCAAAGGATTGGATACGGTAGAAGACAATCAGTATTTCGCTACTCCCAAGACCATGAAGTGGGTGGAACAATTGAAGAAGGAAAGCAAGAAGAACGGTACAGTAGGTTGTGTGGTATTGGACAAGCAAGGGAACCTGACTGCCGGAACCAGTACAGGCGGTCGATTCAAGAAGCAATGGGGCCGTGTGGGTGATGCACCTATCATCGGTGCCGGTACGTATGCCGATAATGAAGGTTGTGCCGTATCTTGTACCGGTCATGGAGAATACTACATCCGTCACGTCGTGGCTTACAATCTTTCTACCAGAGTGAAGATGTTGCATCAACCGATTGAAAAAGCAGCCGATGAAATCATTTTCGGTGAATTGAATTCAGAAGCAGGCAATGGTGGCCTGATTGCAGTAGACAAGAAGGGTAATATCGCCATGCCGTTCAATAGCGGTGGCATGCATCGTGGCTATTTATATAAGGAGAAAGGAAAATCGACCGTTACCAAGGCGGTAGGTATCGGAAAGACCATGAAGGTTCTTCAGAAATAAGGATACTAAAAAAGGAGCATCGATGGATGCTCCTTTTTTATGTAGGAATACGTTAGATTACGCGTTAACTCGCTTTTCCTGAATTCTAGCCTTCTTACCAGTAAGAGCACGCAAGTAGTACAACTTAGCGCGACGAACCTTACCAACCTTGTTAACAGTAATGCTGTCAATAGCCGGAGATTCGAGAGGGAAGATACGTTCAACACCTACAGTACCAGACATCTTGCGAACAGTGAAACGCTTCTTGTCACCGTGTCCAGCGATTTTGATAACAACACCACGGTACAACTGTACACGTTCCTTGTTACCTTCAACGATACGATATGCTACAGTGATAGTATCACCAGCCTTGAATGAAGGATGCTGCTTACCAGTAGCAAATGCTTCTTCAGCAATTTTAATTAAATCCATTTTTTCTAATTATTAAATTGTTTATCGTTACCAACGCAACATATCAAGTAACTCTTCATGACAGCGATTGCGCCGAAAGCGGTGCAAAGGTACGGCTTTTTAATCGTTCCCACAAATTTCTTTATGATATTTTCAAGGGTTATTATTGGGAAAATGGGCGGTTTTGTGTATTTTTGAAACTAAATTTTGAAAAAGAATCGATATGGAGTGGAAAAAGATAGGCATTTTGATATGTACGTGTTTGATAATGAGTGTTTCTTGGGCGCAACAACCGGCCATCTTGAATCAGGGGAAAGCTGATTCGCAGGAGTGTAAGGAGTGGGTGGAAAGTCGTTTGGCCAAGATGACCTTGAAGGAAAAAATCGGTCAGCTTTTCATTCATACCATCCCTCTTCACGATACGGAAGCCAACCGGAAGAACATCCGGAGTGCGGTGAAAGAATATAAGGTGGGAGGTTTATTGTGCTCGAATGGTAAACTGATGAATCAGGTGGCACTGACCAACTATGCCCAGGAATTGGCGGAGATTCCATTGTTGATGACTTTTGACGGGGAATGGGGGTTGAATATGCGTTTGAAGGAAATCCCAGCTTTCCCTAGAAATCGGGTGCTGGGTTCGATACAGGACAATGAATTGCTGTACGAATATGGTAAGGAAGTGGCTAGACAATTCCGCGAGATAGGGGTGCATGTGAATTTTGCTCCCGTGGCGGATGTGGACAATAACCCGCTGAATCCGGTCATTAATACCCGTTCTTTCGGAGGAGACCCTCGCAATGTGGCGGAAAAGGTGGTTGCTTATTCAATGGGCTTGGAAAAAGGAGGGGTACTTTCCGTCAGCAAGCATTTCCCGGGACATGGAGATACCAATGTCGATTCCCACAAGGCCTTGCCGATACTGAACTTCACCCGCGCACGATTGGATAGTATCGAAATGTATCCGTTCCGTCAAGCGGTACAGGCTGGTTTGGGCGGTGTGATGGTGGGCCATCTGGAAGTGCCGGCATTAAGTAAGAAACCGGCTTCCCTATCATCGGACATCATCGGTATCCTGAAGAATGAAATCGGTTTCAAGGGGATGATTTTTACGGATGCCTTGGAAATGAAGGGTGTATCCAGTAATGCCAATGTCTGCGCCCAAGCGTTGATGGCAGGAAACGACATGTTGTTGCCTCCTAGAAACTTGAAACGGGAATTGGATGGTGTGTTGGCTGCTGTTAAAGCAGGAAAGATTACTGAAGAAGAATTGACAGAAAAATGCCGCAAGGTGTTGACTTTCAAATATGCTTTAGGGTTGCACGAACGTCAGTTTATTCAGATGTCCGGGTTGGAAAAGCGATTGAATCGTCCGAATGTCCGGGATTTGATGGAGCGATTGGAGAAGGCTTCGGTAACGGTGGTGAGCAATGACGGTGGTCTTTTGCCTTTGGAGGTGGACTTGAAGCATACGGCGGTACTCCATATCGGCAAATCATCACATGGCAAGGTTTTCCATCAACGATTGAATGAATACATGAAAGCCGATCAGATTCAGGCTCATCCGGATTCAATTGCTTCCATCAGCAAGCGTTTGGCGAAATATGAAAGAGTGGTTGTAGCCATTCATACCGAAAAGTATGCGGCTTATCAAGCTATGCTGAATACACAGGCAGGCAAGAAGCCCTTGGTTTATGTATACTTTACGATGTTGAAAAATGTCTACAAGAAAGGGGATGCTTGGAAGAAGGCGGCAGCGGTTATTTTAGGACATTCGGATTCTCCTTCAGTTCAACGTTTTGTGGCCGATGTGATGATGGGTAGAGAGAAAGCTACCGGTCGGATTCCTGTTGAGGTGAAGAATTATCGGAAACCGGGTGATGGAGTGGTGATTGATTTGGCTCAGACCAAGAAATATCGTCCGGAAGATTATGGAATGGATGCTTCTGTTTTAGCAAAGATTGATGCCATTGCGTTGGAAGGAATTCAAAAGAAAGCTTATCCGGGTTGTCAAGTCTTGATATTAAAAGACGGGGCACCTGTTTATGAAAAATGTTTTGGCTCATTTACCTATGAGGCTTCCTCGCCGAAAGTCAATGCGGAGCATTTGTATGACATTGCTTCGTTGACTAAAACAACGGGTACTTTATTGGCTGTGATGAAGTTGTATGATGAAGGGAAATTCGGTTTGACCGATCCTATCTCCAAGTATGTGCCAGCGATGAAAGGTAGCAGAAAAGGAAAAATTACCATCGAGGACTTGTTGTATCATCAGTCGGGCCTGCCGGGCTCTTGGCCTTTTTATCGGGAAGCTATTAACGACTCCAGCTATACGGGAGGATTTTTCAAGGGCAGAATCGATGCCAACCACCATTTGCGGGTAGACAGACGCTTGTATGTGGTGGACGATTTCAAGTATAAGGAAGAATATCTGTCGGGTGCTCGTTCGGAGGCATACCCTTTGCAGGTATCGGAGAATTTGTTTGTAAGTCCTGATTTCCCGAAGCGGATGTTGGAGATGATTGCTTCCGATGAGATTCCACTTCGTGACCGTCGGTATCGATACAGTTGCCTGAACTTTGTCCTGTTGAAGGAAATGGTCGAAAATATCAGCGGAATGCCGATGGACGAATATCTGGAAAAGGAATTCTATGCACCGATGGGGATGAAGTCCACGCTTTACAATCCCTTGCGCCGTTTTCGGCCGGAGCAGATTGTTCCTACCATCGAAAAGGATTACTTGAGAAACCGGAAGGAATTACGAGGCTATGTACACGATGAGATAGCGGCATTTATGGGAGGAGTATCGGGCAATGCCGGCTTGTTCTCGAATGCCCGTGATGTGGCGAAGGTGTATCAACTTTTGGCCGATGGCGGACAATACGAAGGGAAGCGCTATTTGAATCTGGAGACTTGTCAGTTATTCATGAACAAGAAATCACGTATCAGTCGTCGTGGATTGGGTTTCGATAAGCCGGAAGCAGCTATCGGGAAAGGTCCTTGTGCCGATGAGGCTCCCATGGAAGTAGTCGGTCATACGGGCTTTACGGGTACTTGTGCCTGGTCGGATCCGAAGAACGGCTTGGTGTTTGTTTTCATCAGTAACCGCATTTATCCACGTCCGTTTGACCACAAAGGCTTGATGACGCTGAATATCCGTCCGCGTATCCAACAACTTATGTATCAGGCATTGAAGAAGTGAAAGTATTTAGATTAAATACAAATTAGTCAAATTCATGGAGGTGGTATGACTACCGAATAAGAAAAAACTATATCTTTGTCTAAACAATTAGTACTAATAATTAAATAATTAAGAAAATGGCTTACGTAATTAGTGACGATTGTATCGCTTGCGGTACTTGTATCGATGAATGTCCAGTTGGCGCAATCTCTGAAGGTGATAAGTATTCTATCGACCCAGATATGTGTACAGAATGTGGTACTTGTGCAGATGCATGTCCGTCTGAAGCAATTAGCTTGGGCTAATACAATCTAAAAAGTATGACAACGGCTGTCCTTCCAAGAAGGGCAGCCGCTTTTTTTATGATGTAACAAAAGGTAGTCATTGGTGGAATCGATAGAGAATCAGCATCACGGTGTCGGTCTCCTTTATCCTTTCTGCCGCTTCCGCCGCTTTTCCGCTAAGTTTTCCTTCCCGATGATATTGCAGGAACTTGTCTATCGTCATTTCGCTCACCAACCAATCGGAAGGCCAATCTGCTCTCCACATCTGAACCGGTACCGAAAGCCAAGGGTCGAAATCATGGTTCTGAAGCTGATACGTGCAGACTTCCCCCGTTTCGAAATCATATAACAGGTCCCGGTAGAAGCGATGGGTCCGTGACTTTTCGGTAAAGCTGAAGAACAGATAGCGGGACGTCACGAAATCGGCTGAACCTAGCACGAACGGCAAGGAAGCAAAGACCGAAGGCTTACGGACAAACGAGGGACTGACTTTTCCTTGTTCCAGACAGAAAACCGTATCTTTGGCATACTCTGCCAATACCGCCCTGCCTCCACCCACAGCCAGAGGCGATGTGCTTATGGTGAAATGCAGGACAGGATTCATTCCACCCAAGTTCAGTACGAAACGTTCCGAATGGCTGATACGGTTGGGTACACGGTAGGAGGTCAGCTTCCGTATTCCCCCGTCCTTCTTCGAGAACAGGTAGAAAGGGTGGGGATTCTTGCTCAACCCTTCAGATACCAGATGGTCATCGTAGCAGAGCAATGAGTCGGCCGACCAATTCTTCACCACTTCCGCATTCATCGATGCCGGTAGTTTCAGCTTTCTCCGGTATGTTCCGTCCATGGTGTACACCTTGAAGGAGAGGTCGTAATCCAAAATCCATATCTCCCCATTCTTCTCGTCCGTCAGCAATGCACCGATACCCATATAGCTTCCTTCCTTTTCCTTTTGCTGATGATTGAAATGGTGAAGTCTTTCTCCCGCATGGCCGAACACCTCCACATCCCCATCGAAGGTATACGAAACGATATGGCTTTCCGATATGCTTCCTATGAAAGTGTTATGATAGGAACGGTCCTTGCTGTTCAACTTTCTATCCAGAGGCAGATACGTCACTTCCGCCAACTCGCCGATGTCGAGCTGTTTCATTGGATAGTCGGCATACATATCTACCTCTTTCAGTGGAACCGCTACCTCCTTTTCCGCTGAAGGCTGACATGCCGTCATTCCCAGTAGAAGAGCTGTCACTGTCAATATAGTCTTATTCATGATATGTGTTTTGGATTGTTTTACCCCAAATAGTTTTCCAGTGTTACGTCGGCGGCTATCTCCATTTTCTTCTTGATGCGTTGCTTCGATTTACTCACCGAACGACCGTCCACATTGAACAGCACACCTAGGTCGGCATTGCTCATCCGGGCATGAACCAGGTAGCATATCCGTACATCCAGCTCGGTGAGCTGTGGATAACCTTCCAGTTTTCCCACAATATCACCATACAGGCGGTTGATGACGGCATACACCTGAAGCCACTCTTCTTCCGTACCTATCAAACCATAACGGGGAGCCGTCTTCATCCGATAGAGAAGGTCGAATGCTGCATATCGGGAAGGACCATCCTCGGGTTCCGTGTCTGTTTCCGGACGGGCGTTCTGTAGGTCTTCTATCTGCTGTTCCTTCTCGCGGATTTGTTTCATCAGTCGGGCTAGCTCTCCTTCTTTTCTTCGTTTCTCTTTCCGATAAATCAGGAAGCTTGCCAACAGGAGCAGTCCCAAGCCTATGATAATGCCCAACAGCATGTTCGTCCTTCGGAGCTGGCGGTTCTTCATCCGTTCATGTTCCATTTCCATGCGTTGCTTTTCGTAGCTTTGACCCAAGTCGTGGAAGGATAAGGAAGTGGAGTATTCCTTTTCCAACGAATCTGCCGACTGAATGTATAGGTCGGAATAGCGTGCAGTCTTTTCTGCATTCCCTGTTCTCTTGGCCCAGTCGTAGAGCTCCCTATGAGCTTGTGCACGGATATACAAGTCCTCGCTGTCCGCTGCCCTTAGCAACCAACGCTCCGCACCCCCGTGTCGGTCGGGTTGCTGTGCCATCACACTGCCCAATAGCAGACATCCTGCATCCATGCTGTTCAGTTTGTCCAGGAAGTGCAGCCACAAGCGGGCGTTCCCTTTCAGTAAAGCTGTCTTCGAGCAAACAAACTGGAATTCTTGTTGAATCCCTTTCAGCAATTCCTGTTCACCGGTTTCTTCCGCCAACTGGATGGCCCGTTGATAAGACTGGATGATGCTGTCTCCCCGCTGACGCATCAAGTGGGTACGTCCGATGTTTCGCCAAGCTCCGGCTTCTTCCTTCCAGGCACCCATATCCCGATAGATGCCTGCACTCCTGCGGAACATGTCCAATGCATCTACATAGAGGTTTCTGTACAGATAAAGCTTCCCTATCTTGTCGTATACATCTGCCCGGGTAAGGGTGTTGACTTTCCCTTCCGAACGTTCCAACCATTCGAAGTAAAGTTGTATGGCTTGTTCTTCCTGCTTGCTTCTTGCACAACTGTCTGCCCTCCGCAATTGGGCATACAGCTTTTCGCGGTCGGCTTCGGTGGGAGCAGGTCGGCAAGCGTACCCACCGACAAGCAGAAATAGTGCATAGATTATGTTTCGAATCATACGGTTCATCATCCACTCCATTTTATACTTGCAAAGTTAAAGAGTTTCCCTTTTTCCTCCAAAAAACGGGTGCGGACAAATGAAAACGTCGTTTTTGAACTGAGAATCAATTGAATAAGTCCTTTTGAAACCTTGTTTTTGAGGTATCATGCGGACAACCGAGGCTTCGGAAAAGTCGTTTGTCCATGTATTGATGGACTCTTTTCCCCCTTTTTCTCTTGAATTTGAGTCCACTCCTTGCACTCCTGCAACCGGGAGTTAATACCTTATGTGTTAGAGCAAATGCGATGGCAGGAGTGGTGCAACCGTCGTGTCACTCGTGCCACCGTAACCATACATGCCAACTAGAACAAACATCAGTTCATTTTTCCTAGTTTCAATTCTTGATCTAGAAAAGAAAAAACATACAGTGGACTTTGATAGTAAAGACGAGTTTTGTCATTCATAATCTTTTGATATGTATCCGAGTTGAATACGATGCCTAATGCTTGTTCCATAGACATTTCTCTATCATGCTCCATTAGCATCATGGCAAGTTTGTTAACCATGTATGCTTTCATTTCCATCACTTCATTCATACTCGTCTCAATATATTTATTGCACGTTCCGTTCCAAAGAAATATTGAATGGTAACACCTTTCATGTATTGAAGATTTCTAACCAATGTCGGCAAATCGATAGAACGAATTTCGTATCTCCATAATTGCAAACCTACTTTATCATCGGCTATTGGCCCAATCACAATATCATAATCATGAACAGCTTTTTCTGATTTATTGTTTCTATTGGCTAGAATGAATTTAGCCCATTCTTCTGAATAGGAATCAAATCTAAGAATACGTAAATCCGCCATATCCTCTTCTTTTACTTCATATTGAAACACTATCGGATTACCATATTCCAATTGTTCAACTTTAGTTTCGGCCATATCCTTTGCTTGCTCGAAGAAAGGTGACAGATAAAAGCCACGGCCAAAGTCTTTGTTGGGTTTCGACTTTAGCAAATCTATTTTTTCGAATTCCACATTAGTGCCATGATACAATATCATACCAATTGTCCTCCTTTTCTCCTACAAAAATCTGTCATATCCTCTATTATAGAAGCAAATGACTGTGTATGTACATAACCATAGTGACGATCGATGAAATCAATCGCCTTGAAACGGCTCAAATAACCAAATGCCTGTTTCATCGAAAGCCCATGTTTCCGCCCGAACTCCAAGATGAATATGGTTGTCCATTCCAATTTGTCACTTACGTCATATCCCATGATCAAATATTTTTTGGTTTATGCAAATATAATGAACAATTTGACTTTAAGCTATTATTTTAGGAACTTTTTATTCCATTAGAATATACTTGTTCTTTACAGCCTTCTTCATCGCCTCCAACAAAGCTTCCACTTCTTCCTCCGTCATCCCGTGGCGTGGATGTAGTCGCACGCCATTCGGGAGAAGGAACCGTCATAGTATTGTTGTAGGAACTCCGATAGTTCTTGTCTTATTTCTTGCTTGCTCATTTATCTGTAAATTATTTATTTTATTTTATAAATTGCAATAACATCATTATCATCCTCTTTTAATTTAGAGACTACATCTTTCAATTTACCTTTCAGCTTTCCTTCTTCATATTCTTCACATAATTGAGATGTTGCCATCGTGGATATAAAGCAATTAGGCTGTTCCGACCTTTCGTACTGCATGTTCGAATTAATTCGCATTCCTCGGTTTGAATCGTATAGTCGTGTTATGTGTTGTATCTCATTAGTTTTTCTATTCCACATCAAGAGCGGGGCTTCATCGTAAGGTGCAAATACATAATCTTTATCCAATCTTAGTTCTACTGGTTTAAAGAGTAAAAAATTGTCTGCATAAATAATGGGAGATATCACAACTGGAGTATCATAACTATCCACGGATGGGTATCGAATGGCAAGAGGCGATAGCTGACCATCTTTGTAGTTATATAATGTGTCCTTACTGAATTCCGAAATAAAGAAATCATAACTATTTGCCCATAATCGTGGCATAAGACCAAGTGTAGTTGATTCCATTGTTGTTATTTTGTTTTCTGTTATTATTCTTCGTTCAAGTGTTTTGCTAATCCATCTGTCTATAGTTATAGGCAATGGGGTACAGACCGATGTGTTTTTGTCTATCAAATGATACGGCATTCTATCCATTTGCAAATTATCAATATTAGCAGTATCATGGAATTCATTCACACCGATTAGATATTGCTCGTTGAGATTGAACAGATAGGTATAATATGTTCCTTTAGGATAGCTTATATTATATTTCCATTTCCCTTTAAAATCATAGACCTGTATCTTTTTACGATTGTAATCGTTGACGAAGTATTCCTCTTTCTTAAAGTCAACAGCCAAACCATATATCATATTATATTCTTCCGGTCCTTGTCCATGACCATGAATAGTCTGCAAGTGTTTACCTCCTCTATCAAAAATGAAGACAGGACCATACGGATCGGATGTTATAATGTATTTCTCCGATATATTTTTTTTTAGTCCCATTCCTATAACGGAGGAATCCGTTGTTTCCAATGGTACATATTCCACATCAGCTATCTCATGAATGTCAAGTTCTATTTCGGGATATTCCTTGCTGATATCAAGTATAGGCAATGTAGAGTCTTTTTGCGGCTTGGGCTGGCTAGTGCAAGCCGATAGTGCTAGCATCAAGCATAAGAATAAAATGTTGTTCTTCATCATAGTATGTTTATTGATTCTGTTTATCTCAGACCAAAGTTAGAGGTAAAAAGTGATAAAACCAAAAAACGGGTGCGGACAAATGAATACTTTGTTTTCTGTTGATAATCAAATGGATAAGATGTTCTATAGCCTCGTTTTTGAGGTATCATGCGGACAACCGAGGCTTCGGAAAAGTCGTTTGTCCATGTATTGATGGACTCTTTTTCTCCTTTTTCTCATGAATATTGACCTAATCGTGAGGTAAACATGACTACTAGCGTGAGCCAGTTCCATTAGCTGGAACCATTTTTCCCTTTAGCTGGAACCAAAAGTTCCACCTAGTGGAACAAAAAGTTCCAATAGGTGGAAAAAGTTGGAACTAAATTTCGTGGGATGGGGAAGGACGATGCTTCGGTGACAGGAGGGTGTAAGGAGAGAGAGGCTCTTGCCACCCATAAGTCTTTGAAAATCAACGAGTGTTGTAGGAGTGACAGATATTTTGAAGCAAATTAAATTCGATGGGTTTTTAAGGCTTTTTGAGATGCCTTGAACTTATATAAAAACTCGATGAAAGGACGATTTTTGTCCATTTCATCGAGTTTTATGTTTATATTTTCCGAGTGGCTGTCTTCAGATTCTTCGCTTCACTCAGGATGACACGGCTAATTCATTGCCTTATTGCAACTCCGCTAAGGCTTCCTTGATGCGACGCATGGCTTCCACGATGTTTTCGTCCGAAGTGGCATAGCTCATGCGGATGCATTCGGGAGCACCGAAGGAGGTCCCGCCTACACACGCTACATGACCTACTTCCAACAAGTACATGGCGAGGTCGTCGGCATTCTGGATGATACGTTCACCGGCTGACTTTCCGAAGAAGGAGTCGCACTTCGGGAAGAGGTAGAACGCGCCTTGCGGATTGTTCACTTCCATGCCCGGGATTTCTTTCGCCAGCTTCACGATGAGGTCACGACGACGCTCGAAGGCTTGACGCATTTCTTCTACCGGGGCTTGCGTACCGGTATAAGCAGCTTCGGCGGCTTTCTGCGATACAGAACAAGGACCGGAGGTGTATTGGCCCTGAAGCTTGTTGATGGCCTTTACTATCCATTCGGGACCGGCTACGAAACCGATTCTCCAGCCTGTCATGGCATACGCTTTGGATACACCGTTGACGATAATTACCCGTTCGCGTACATTCTCAAACTGGGCGATGCTTTCGTGACGGCCGATGTAGTTGATGTGCTCATAGATTTCGTCGGCGATGATGAACACTTGCGGATGCTTGGCCAATACTTCTGCCAACGCTTCCAGCTCTTCCTTGCTATATACCGAACCGGTAGGATTCGATGGCGAACAAAGAAGCAAGGCTTTGGTCTTGGGGGTAATAGCGGCTTCCAGTTGGGCAGGAGTAATCTTGAAGTCCTGGTCGATGCCGGCGGTGATAATGACCGGTGTACCATCGGCCATCTTGACCATTTCCGGATAGCTTACCCAATATGGTGCCGGCACAATCACTTCATCGCCTTCGTTTACCAATACCATAATGGCATTGCATACCGATTGCTTGGCTCCGTTGGCGCAAGAAATCTGTGCGGCGGTGTAATCCAACCCGTTCTCATTCTTCAACTTGGCAACGATAGCATTGCGCAATGCCGGATAGCCAGGTACTGGAGAGTATCTGGAAAAGTTGTCATCAATGGCTTGCTTGGCAGCTTCCTTGATGTGTTCCGGTGTGTTGAAATCAGGCTCACCAACACTCATGTTGATGACATCCACACCTTGGGCCTTCAGCTCATTGCTCTTTTGTGACATGGCCAATGTAGCTGATGGCGACAAGCGGTTTAAACGTTCTGATAATTGTTTCATCTTTCTAATACCTATGTTTGTTTTGTTTACTCTTTATCTATTTACCTTATTATATATATTTATTTAAAGTTCAGCGTATGACCCATTCGGTCTTTCTTTGTCATCAGATAACGTTCGTTGTATTCGTTCGGAGTAATTTCGATAGGAACATTTTCGACTACCGAGAGTCCGTAAGATTCCAAACCGACGCGCTTGATAGGGTTGTTGGTAATCAATCGCATTTGGCTGATACCGATGGTGCGGAGGATTTCAGCACCTACGCCATAATCGCGTTCGTCGGCCTTGTGGCCCAAGCAGAGGTTGGCATCTACGGTGTCCATACCGTTTTCCTGTAACTTATAGGCTTTCATCTTTTCCATCAGTCCGATGCCTCGGCCTTCCTGGTTCAAGTATACCACTGCACCCTTTCCTTCCTTTTCAATCATTTGGAGAGCCTTGTGCAACTGGTCTCCGCAATCGCATCGCTTGGAGCCGAAAATGTCACCTGTCATACAAGAAGAATGCACACGGACCAGAATTGGTTCATCCGGAGTGATTTCGCCCTTGATGATGGCTACGTGTTCCAGACCATTGCTCTTCTGGCGGAAAGGAATCAGACGGAAGTGTCCGTATTCGGTCGGCATGTTTACTTCCACCCCTTTTTCTACCAATGACTCCTGTTTCAGACGATAAGCTATCAAGTCGCGGATGGCGATGATCTTGATGCCGAACTTCTTTGACTTTTCGATGAGTTGAGGCATACGGGCCATGGTACCGTCTTCGTTCATGATTTCAATCAAGGCACCACATGGCTGAAGGCCTGCCAAACGGGCAAGGTCTACCGCAGCTTCTGTATGTCCGGCACGCTTCAATACTCCCTTGTCTTGTGCATAGAGCGGGTTGATGTGGCCCGGTCTACCGAAAGTGGATGGGGTAGAAGTAGGGTCGGCCAATGCACGGATGGTAGCGGCACGGTCGTAGATGGATACGCCGGTAGAGCATCCTTCCAACTTGTCTACTGTTACAGTGAACGGAGTACCCAGGATGGATGTGTTGTTACCCACTTGCTTAGGGAGGTCCAGCTCGCTGCAACGTTGCATGGTGATAGGCACGCAAAGTACGCCACGTCCTTCCTTGAGCATGAAGTTCACATTCTCAGGCGTTATTTTCTCGGCGGCAATGATGAAGTCGCCTTCGTTTTCACGGTCTTCATCGTCTACCACGATGAGGAACTTGCCTTCACGGAAGTCGGCTATCGCTTCTTCAATTGTATTTAATTTAAATTCTTCCATAGTGTCAGATATCTAATGAGTTATTTTTAATTCGGTTTTGTACTTCAGTATTGGTCTGAATGATTCTCTTTAAATCCTTGTCCAAGCGTTTTCCGAACATCCAGATGCGGAAGTAGAAGAATAATCCCACTGGAATAAACACCCCAAAGAGGATATTTAACCAACGGTGGTCGGACGGACTCTTGTGAGCTTGGGTCGATACTATCGGATAATTGTTCAGTTGGTTCAGGATAGGACCGTCCTTACTATTGGAAAGTTCCTCGATGATGTGGTCCATGCGTTCACTGATTTCGGCGATGGCATTACTTGGACCATCCACGAAGAAGATGCGGTAATAGTTCGGTGCACTTCCTAACTGGTGTGTATTCAAATATTCCTGGCATTGACCGGACAGGGTGGTCAATTCGTCGGATACGTGTGTGTAGTTCGGGTCCTTGATAATGACTTCCTTCTTGAATACATGGCGGGAAGGACGCATACCGAACAGCCAACGGAAGAAGTTGAGGTACATTTCAAGATTGAATACCACCGAGTCCTTGTTGGATTTGTAGGTAAAGAAAGCGCCAATTGGTGCCAATACGATGGTACTCATCCAAGTACCCAAGATGATATTCATTTCACCGCTTCGAGCCACACGGGTAGAACCGGAGTCGATGATGTAATACAAGACGAAGATGATGACCGAGATAACCACCGGCAATCCCAAACCGCCTTTTCGGATGATGGCTCCCAAAGGAGCTCCGATGAAGAAGAAAATCAAGCAACTCAATGACAAGGTGATTTTCTTGTGCCAATCGCTTTGATGGCGACGGATGTTCTTATCCGCATCGCTGACTTGCATGTTCTTTACCTTCCAGTCGTTGGCCAAGGTATTCAATTGGTCGGCTGCAGCTTTCAAAGCTTTTTCCTTTTCTGCCAAAGTGAATGCGTTGAACAAGCTATCCGTATTGATAAGGGTTGGGAGCTTGCCTTCTGCCATTTGGGTAGAGTCCCGCTTGGTAATGGAATTCTTTCGATAGGTAATTCGCTTGATATCATTGAACATTTCCCGTCCGGTACTGTCGGCTTTGAAAGTCAGGGAGTCGATGGATGCACTGATTTCGGTCATGTTCTTGGCATCGGAACGATTGCTCAAGAAGCCACCGTCCACCATGCTGAATCCGCCATCGAACTCGATAATGATATGTTTTTCGCGGAATGTTTCCCTACGGTAAGGTACATTCTTGGAATCAATGGTCTGTGATTTCAAGTTCTCGAATTGCTCTCCGTTGAACAGGTGGAGGAATAGGTGTTGCTTGTCGGCAGTCATCTCCATGCTACCTTCCGATGCCCAGATGATGTGAGCGTTTTCGAATCCGTCGGAGAAGTTGTAGATAAGCAGATCCTTCATGATGCCGGTTTCCCGGTCTTTTTTCTTGACGTAGATGTTGTATCCGTCGATATCGCTATAGAAGACACCTTCCGGAATATCCAGTTCCGGAGAAGTCTGCTTCATGGATACCAACAAGGTCCAGAGTTTCATCTGAGCCTTGGGCGCAACGACATTCTGAAAATAGAAGGACATGCCGCAAAGCATAACACAGAAGATGATGAGCGGACGGATAATCCGGAGCAAAGGAATTCCTGCCGCTTTCATGGAAAGAAGCTCGTATTTTTCCCCGAAGTTTCCGAAAGTCATCAATGCGGCCAAAAGGATGGCCAAAGGGAGGGAAACCGGAATCAAAGTCAGCGCCGAGTAAAAGAAGAATTGCGCTAAGACTCCAATTTCCAATCCTTTACCTACCAATTCATCCACATATCTCCAAAGGAACTGCATCATGAAAATGAATAGGCAGATAAAGAATGTGCCCGAGAAAAGTAAAAGAAAACTTTTCAGGACGAATATATCTAATTTTTTTATGCGTAGCTTCATGCTTTTATTATACACAACTATTCAAGTTGCAAAAATAGCATAAAAAATGGAGAGCAAAGGTATGTTTTGACTATTTTTAGAAAATTATAGTCCGCTGACGCGTTTTAGCTTTTCAATGTCAGAATCCCACAAGTCTCTCAAGTCGTCCATTTCTTCCGGTTCAGCCCAGTCGGTTACTTCCAGCATCAAGTCTTCGGTCAGTTCGTTATATACGATTCTCAGTTCGAAGAAGCTTTTGCGGTCGGCATCGTCTTGCCAGTGGAAGCGGATGAAGTTATTGGTGCGACAATTGGTCATGTCGGCTTTGCGGATTTCAGTTTTCCCCCATTGGAAAGTGAATACCTTGTCCTTGGCTGTAACCTTGTCGGCAAACCAAGTTTCCAATCCAGAAGGGGTGCTGATGATAGACCAGATGATGTTTCCGGTACCTCCTTTCAGCATATATTCCATTTTAATTTTTTCTTTTCCCATGAAGTTTTGTGTTTTTTATAGTTTCCGACCCCAAAGTAATGTCTTTTTTATATACTATCCTAATATATTCAGGTATATTTTATTAAAAAGAGCATCTTTCTTGCATTGGCTCTTTGTCCGTAAAAACAAATTGAGGAGAAAAAAGTTGTGAAAGAATTTGTGTAATTCAAAATATCGTTCTATCTTTGCACCCGCAAATCAGAAATGATGGCGGGATAGCTCAGCTGGTTAGAGCGCATGATTCATAATCATGAGGTCCCCGGTTCAATCCCGGGTCC
>SUXY01000113.1 GCA_015060705.1 Bacteroides sp.
TTTGTTAAACTACCTGAAGGATCGCGACTTCAACAGATATCGTGCTATCGTTAAGGCTCTCGGCTTGCGTAAGTAATTTCTTGCTTACGGTGAAGACATTAAAAAGTGGATGTGTGAAATACGCATCCACTTTTTTTAGGCACGGATTACACGGATTAACACGGTTTTTAGTGTGTGTAAACATTAACTTCTTCCGTGAAATCCGTGTAATCCGTGCCTAAATTAGGGATATTCAGTAAATAGAAAAATTAAGCCAACTAATTCATTGCGAGTTAGTTGGCTTTTTTGTATCTTTAGATGTCCCCTCTGTTTTTGAGTTTGGCGACTTAAAGCAGGGAAATCTAAAATCCACTCTATGGCAAATATACGAAGAATTTCTCAAATAGAGCCAACTTTGGCGTTTACAGAATTCGATATGATCGAAAAATATCGGAAGAGTTTCGAACGCAGTGAACTTGGACATATCCATGCTTCTTTCCCTTTTGAATCCATGGCAAAGAAGATGGGGCTTAAGGAATCTCCATTAGGCAGAACCGGCCACTTTTCTCCTGCAGGTAAGATAGCCCTGATGGTATTGAAATCCTATACGGGCTTTTCGGATCAACGTCTTATAGAACACCTGAACGGAAACATCCATTATCAGTTGTTCTGCGGAATCATGATAGATCCTTCCGCGCCGATAACCAATTTCAAGATAGTAAGTGCCATCCGTTCCGAACTTTCACAAAAGATGGTCATTGAAGATTTGCAGGAAGTTCTTGCCCAGGCATGGCGTCCTTTGCTTCGCGACAAGCATGTATGTATGACTGACGCTACCTGTTATGAGAGCCATTTGCGTTTTCCCACCGACATGAAACTTCTTTGGGAAAGTGTGGAATGGCTTCACCGGCAAATCATAAGACAATGCAGCGAGCTGCATATCCGTCGCCCTCGTAACAAGTTTGATGATGTCAGCCGTGTATACTTGTCCTATTGCAAGAAGCGTAAACGCAAGACTTCACGTACACGCATGCTGAAGAGAAGACTGCTTCATTTGCTGGAAAAGCTTCTTCTACAAATTGATGAGATACGGAAGGTTCATGGTTCAGAATTGAGCCATACATCTGATTATCAGCGTCGACTCTCCATCATAAGAAAGGTTCTGGTCCAGGAGAAGGAGTTGTTTGAGAACCGGAAGGTCAAGAACAGGATAGTCAGTATCGACAAGCATTATATCCGTCCCATCGTTCGTGGAAAGGAAACCAGGAGTGTCGAGTTTGGTGCCAAAGTCAACAATATACAGATAGACGGGATTTCCTTCATCGAACATCTTTCCTTCAGTGCGTTTAATGAGGGTGTCCGCCTGAAGGAATGTATCAACCTGCACCAGCGGCTCATGAGAAAGAAGGTCAAGGCTGTTGCAGCTGATTCCATTTACGCTACCAATGAAAACCGGAAATATTGTACGTCGCATGGGATAGCGACCTCTTTCGCCAGAAAAGGAAAGGCCGCAAAGGATGAGCAACAAAGAAAGCAGCTTCGCTCCGAACTCAGCAAGGAAAGGGCAACCAGACTGGAAGGAAGTTTCGGTACTCAGAAACAACATTATTCACTCGCCAAAGTGAAGGCCAGAAATCAAAAAACGGAGATTTTATGGATTTTCTTTGGAATACATACTTCCAATGCCGTTTTGATGGCAGAGAAAAGACAAAATACTCACTAAGTTTTTTTACAATATACTTATAAAAGGGAAGTCGGGAACGGATTCTCTGGAAAGACATGCCCTTTAATGATGGAAAAGGATATGAATACCCAAAATGGTATGTGTAAGGGAGTCCTAAATTACTCGTTACACATACCATTTTTATTATTTTGAGAAATTTACTGAATATCCCTAATTACTCATTGTCATCCAGAGCGAAGCGAAGGATCTCGGTAACATTCACGAGATTCTTCCTCCCTTCGGTCGTCTGAATGACACAGACGAATAAATTGTTATCACCGCCAACAACGCCAACAATCCCAACGCCACGAAAGCGATTGTCTCCGTGACATGCAAGGATTTCGGGTCGAAACGGAATTCCACCACATGCTTGCCTGCCGGCACATTCATGGCACGGAGGATGTAATTGGCACGCCCATGAGGAACCGGCTCACCATCAACCGTTGATTGCCAACCGGGATAATAAATTTCGGAGAACACCACCGTACCACCCTTTTCGGAGTTCACTTCATATTTCAGGTAATTCGGTTCGTAAGCCAATAACTCAATCGTAGCAGTCGAATCAGATGACATCGGCTTCACCATCTCTGCAAACTTCTTGTCCACAACAGCTGTCTGCAACGGAGCGAAACCATGGATAGCCTCGATTTCCTCATTCGCATTGTCCACATACTGCACTTCCTCCACAAACCAGGCATTGCCCAAAGCAAACGGATTCTCCAACGGAACGGTCTGTCCGCCTTGCAACGGGAAGATGAAATACTTGGTATTCAGCATGTTCAGCACCGGAAAATCCAACGGGTTCAGTTGTTCCATCTCTCCACTGGCATCGGCTACCGCCTGGAACAAGCCATTCATCTCGCCCGAAATATGTTCTTCTATCATTTCCTGATAACGGCGGAGCTTGGCAGCATGATACCCCCCGATACTCTTGTGCCAATAGGCTGTATTGTTTTCATTGAATGTGTTCGATGCCAGATTCAAGACACGATAATCCAATGCCTCGTCCTCCAGAATTATCTTGTCGGTCTCGGTCTGCTGGAAGCCCTGTGTCTGCACCTGCTTTTCCACAAACTGTTCGTCATAGAGGTAACGCTTGTTCACGTCCCACATATCCACCAGACAAAGTACCGCCAAAGCAGCT
>SUXY01000114.1 GCA_015060705.1 Bacteroides sp.
TTACTTTCCCAAATAGTACCACAACAAAGCTTGTCCATGTTCTTCGGGAAGATAACCTCATAACCCGCTTTCTTCAACAAAGACAACATCTTGTCTACCAATGGTTGGTCTACTGGAGATTCCTTCGGGAGTCCCATGGTCTGATTGATACAACTCGGGAAATAAACGACCTTGTTCGGTTGGGCTATCTTTGGTTGCTTAATAGCGGACTTGACGTTATAAGCCTTCGGCATGGCTGGTGTCCACAATGGAATACCCAAGACATTATGCATCCCCTTGGTAATTCCACTCATTGCCTTGGTACCCAATACCGTATGTCCCAAGTTAGCCAATCCCAAAACAGGACGTAAAGCTCCCTTGACACCCGCAAAATGATTGGCTACAAAATCACCGGTCTTATAACCAAGACTACCTTGCGGCAAAGCCTCCTGACGGATGACATGGGTCAAGTCGCCAGTATTGATACCCATTGGACAAGACATGGAACAAAGGCCATCTCCTGCACAGGTCTGGTTACCCGGATAACTATATTGTTTTTCCAAAAGAGCCAAACGTTGAGGATCATCACCACTCTGTCGCAAACGTGCCATTTCACGTTGCAAAACAATACGTTGACGAGACGACAAAGTAAAGCCACAAGAAAGACAATTCACTTCACAGAAACCGCATTCGATGCAACGGTTTACCTTCGCCGCCGGACTATCCGGACCGAGTGGAATCAATGGCAATGGCTTGAAGTTCTTGATGTGACATTGAGGGTCATCATTGAAGATAACCCCCGGATTCAACAAGCCTTTCGGGTCGAACAAATCCTTGACCGCCTTCATGGCTTGATAAGCATCATCACCCCATTCGTGACGTACGTAAGGGGCCATGTTTCGACCGGTACCATGTTCCGCCTTCAAGGAACCATCGTACTTGTCGACTACCAAAATCTTCACATCTTCCATCAAGTCTTCGTAACGTTTTACCTCGGCATCGGTACTGAACGATTGGTTGATGATGAAATGGTAATTACCTTCCAAAGCATGACCATAGATACAAGCATCATCGTATCCATGACGGGCTATGAGTTGTTGGAGTTCTTCGGTTGCTTCAGGCAAATCTTCAATATGGAAAGCAATGTCTTCAATCAAACAAGTGGTTCCCGGCTTACGAGTTCCACCCACCGAAGGGAAGATACCGGAACGGATGGCCCAGTATTGGGAATACTCTTCCGGTCGGTCTGTGAAATGTACCGGCACATGATTTTCAAATGCATTCAAACATGACTCAATGGTAGCAATATGCTGATTAAGCTCTTCCAATGTACATGCTTTGGTTTCTGTAAGCACGGCTGTCAAACCGGTTGCCTTTTCATTTCCTACTGCTTTCTTGTACTCCAAGTAAACAGGGTCGTTAACAGAAGACAAGCTCTTGTAATCCAACAATTCCGCTCCCTTGACGATTGGTTCGCCATCGGCTGTTTCCAATTTCTTCATGGCAACCACCGCTCGACAAGCTTCCTTAATAGTGGTAAAGTAAAGCATGGCGCTAGCCTTATGCGGATAGTCGTACTCTGTATTCATAGTCACTTCTGACATGAAAGCCAACGTACCTTCCGAACCTACCATGGAGTGCGCTATAATCTCAAAAGGATCCTCAAAGCGAACAAAAGGCAACAAATTCAGCCCTGTTACATTCTTTATGGAATACTTATAACGGATACGTTCAGCCAACTTCTCATTGGCACGAATTTCATCACGCAATTCACAGATACGACGGATAAAGTCGGGATGAGTAGCTTCAAATGATGCCCGGCTCACCGAATCTCCCGTATCCAGAATCGTACCATCCATGAGAACAATACGGGCAGAAACCATGACCTTGTCACTATTGGCATGGGTACCACAGTTCATACCGGAAGCATTGTTCATCACAATCCCTCCTACCATGGCACTCTTCACACTGGCCGGGTCTGGAGCAAACTTGCGACCATACGGAGCCAGCAGTTCATTTACCCGCTGACCGACAATACCCGGTTGAAGTGTAATTTGCTTGTAGTCGTCCGATAGGCTATAATCTTCCCAATGCTTACCGGCGACTATCAGAATCGAGTCACTAATGGCTTGTCCTGACAAACTTGTTCCTGCAGCTCTAAACGTAACCGGCAGACCATAACGATCTGCCAATTTCAACAAGCGTGAAACTTCTTCTTCATCTTTCGAACGAATGACAATCTGAGGTATCAACCGATAAAAGCCCGCATCCGTACCCCAAGCTAACCGACGAAGTTCATCGGTATAAATCCTTTCCTGTGGAATAAATTCACCGACATCCTTCAGGAAAGCCATATAGTCTCTCTCTTTCATTACTTATACAAATAATATTTCTTCGATAATTGACGGAAATCTTCTACATCCTTGTACCAATAGTCACGGATGTCTTCCCAACGGTTGGTCTTGGTAAAGCGTTCACGAATCTGCTTCGATCCACATACCAAGTCGAACATTCTGAAACGTTTTTTATCTGCATGATCAAAAACAGCTCTATCCGGATAGAGTGCAGCCACTTCCTGCATCACCAGGAACTGCATATCACTCAACGGAGCCTTCTGAACATCCAGGATGTGTACTTGAACGCCTTGCAATAATTCACCCTTGCCTACACTATAGAAAGGCTTTAAATACATCGGGCGGAAAACGATGCCCGGCACATTCAATGCATTCAAGTTCTTAGCCAACTTTTCAGCTTCCACCCAAGGAGCTGCGAACATCTGGAACGGAATGGTATAGCCAACACCAATCGACATATAACCCAATTCACCCAAAATACCGCTGACCGGATAGAAGAAAGAAGAATG
>SUXY01000036.1 GCA_015060705.1 Bacteroides sp.
ACGGATTGAGCCCTGTTCAATACAGATTAACTAAATTTGCATCATAATCAACCGTCCAACTTTTTGGGTTCACTTCAGACACGGTGGTTGCAGCACTCCTGCCACCGCAATCCCGTTGAAATAAAAGTTGTTAAGTCCTGGTGACACGAGTGTATGCACTTGGTCCAAAATTTACAGGCTATAAGAAAAAAGGGTTGCAGTCGAGACCACAACCCCCAAAACAACCATTTTAATGAAGGAAACAGAAAGGTCGTTTTTGTCTTTATTTTGTGTAAGGTGATTTCCAGAATCCTTCTGGTGCAAAGGTAAAGTGTTCTTTAATACAAACCATAAAAAACACCTTAGCAGCAAAAGCACTTAAAAATCTGATATCCAAATATTTTTGGAATCATCATCTTAGCAATGATAGAATTAGCTACTAAAAAAAACGGGAAAACAGCAATAAACTACTGTATTCACGCCTTGACAGATAATTCAATCTTTTAATATTCCAACAAGAAAGTATCCAATGTCTTGTTGTTGTCATCAAACAAATGTTCATTTACTTGCAACAAACGTTTTTTCAATCGATTCTTCTGTACGGACACAGAAGAAGTAGAAACGGCAGTTATGGATGCAATTTGCGAAATATTGAACTGCAACTTCAGTAAAATGCAAAGTTGAATATCCAATTCAGTCAATAAAGTAAACTCTGCTTTTAGGCGTTGGGTATATCCTTTATAGATTTTGTTGGTTACTTCTTCCAATCGTTCCCAAGCAGTAGCTTCTAAATAAACAGGGTTCTGCCGAAGTCGCCAGATTACTTCATGATTATCGGCAAGCTCGGTAGTAAGCTGCTTCTCACGTTCTTCCAATTCGTGTATGTAAGCAACTTGAGCACGCAGCTTTTCCAATTCCTGATGTGAGGGTAATGAAGTGTCTTTCATTTCAATCCTTGATTCTTGATTTCTTTATGCATAACTATCTGACTGTTTCCTTCTTTGCAAAGTTAAACCTTTTTAGTTAAACAACCATAAAATTCATCTTAACGGATGAGCACATCAAACAATTCATTCTCAGTTATTTATAAAATCAAAATCTTAACAGCACCTTAATCATAAACCACAAAAAGGGGATTCTACATTCAGAACCCCCTCTCCATTATCTAACATATTTCTTATCTGCCTCCTGCAGGCAAATTCTTCAACCAGAAATCGACCATGCTCTTGCGCAAGTGATAAGTGGTTCCCTGGCCTTCGTTGATGCCATGGGCACGCATTGGATAAGAAAGTTGGTAGAAAATCTTGCCCAAACGTACCAATTCATTCACAAGCATTTCACAACTTTGGTAGTGTACATTGTCATCGCCTGTACCATGGATGAGCAACAAATTACCCTTCAAGCCCGATGCATAACCGATAGGTGAACCCTTGCGGTAACCTTCCGGATTGTTCTGCGGAGTGTTCATGTAGCGTTCTTCGTAAATGGTATCGTACAAGCGATAATCCGAAACGAAGGCTACGGCAATACCGGTGTGGAAGACATCCGGATAACGGAACATACAGTTCAAAGTCTGGCTACCGCCACCGCTCCAACCAGTCACACCAATGCGGGAAGCATCGATGAACGAATACTGACGAGCCAAATCCTTCACACCATTCGATTGGTCAAGGCTGGCCAAGGTACCGATTTCACCATAGATACATTTACGCCATTCACGGCCACGAGGTACATTGGCACCACGGTTATCGATACTGATGACGATATAACCCAAGTTGGCCAAGTGCTGATGCCACATGCTTCCGCTCCACGAATCCTGTACGGTAGAGCTGGCCGGTTCACCATAGATATCGAGGATAACCGGATACTTCTTGGTTGCATCAAAATTCACCGGCTTGATCATCCAACCGTCCAATGTCCAGTCGCCCGATTGAACCTTGAAGAATTCCTTGCCATTCAAGCCCAATGCCTTCCATTGTTCCTTAGCCTTGGCATTGTCGGTAATCAGACGCACGCTCTTGTGTCCCGGGAAAGAAACCATGTCAATCACCGGAGGAGTCTGTGCATTGCTGAAAGTATGTACTGCCCACTTACCAGTCGGTGACATGTTATATCGGTGCTGACCGGCTTGGTCTGCCGGACTCAAACGCTTCACTTCGCCCTTGCCGAAAAGCTTGGCTTGATACAAATAGCGCTGGGTAAAGTTTTCAGGAGTAGCGATGAAGTACACCAAACCCTTGTCCATATCCAAGCCTACTTCGTTGATAAAGTCGAAATCACCCTTGGTAATCGGTTGGATGTCCTTACCGTCACGGCTCACGCGATAGAGGTGGCGATAACCACTGCGTTCGCTTTCCCAAGTAAAGAACTTGTTGCCTTTGAGCCAATGAATGTTGTCATTGGTTTCCACCCATGCCTTGTCGGTATCGGTAAAGATATGAGTCGGATTGGTTTCGCCAATCTTGGCAATCCATACCTTATTGGTATTCTGCTCACGGTTCATCTGCTGGATGAACAGTTCATTGCTAGCCGGAATGAATTCCATGCGAGGGATGTAGTTGTTGCGTGCATCACCCGGGATATTGATCCATGTAGTTGCACCACCATCAGCCGATACATAACCCACCTTTACGGCCGAGTTGGTAGTACCTGCCTTCGGATAAGGGAAGCGATGGATAGTAGGATAGATGGAATCTACATTATTAATAATATCGAACCAACCGGTACCATTGGTATCGCTCTGCCAATAAGCAATGTACTTGCTGTCCGGACTCCAACGGAAACCGTCACGGCAACCGAACTCTTCTTCGTACACCCAGTCGAAGGTACCGTTCACAATCTTCTCACTACCGTCCTTGGTTACTTGAACCACCGAACCGTCTGCAATGGTTTCTACGTAGATGTTGTTTTGAGAAACGTATGCCACCTTTGTGCCGTCGGGAGAAAACTTGGCAAACATCAAGGTAGCTTCCGGACGAGCCTTGCCCAATTGCTGCAACTTGCCTGTCTGGATATTCAACACCCAATAATCGCCACGGGTATCCATGCGCCATACTCGACGGGTATTGGTATAAATCAATACCTGATTGTTGTCTTCACTGAAAGTAAAGCTACGGACACGGATAGGTTTTCCGGTTTCCGGATTCACCAACTTATCAGCAGGAATCAATACTTCCTTCGAATTGTCCTTGGCATTGTAAGCCATGACATCGAAACCACCGGCAGCATTCTTTTCTATCTTGGAATAATGCTCACCGTCTTTCATCCAATTAACGAACCCACCTCCTTCGGTTCTAATCAAGCCTCCGTATACGGCTTCTTCCAAAGTAGGAATGTGCTGTGCCTGTACAACCAAAGCCATACACCACAGACAAAGTGTGATAATAAAAGTGTTCTTCTTCATTTTTCTATCGATTTGTAGTAGTTTTTGACAAAGGTAAATAAAAAATCCGGTCCTTTATCAAAAAGAACCGGATTCTATTCTTTTTATCATTCCGCTCTGAATGACAATGAATTTTAATAATTAGTCTTCTTCACTTCGAAGTGAGCTTGCGGATGAATACATGCCGGACATACTTCAGGAGCTTCTGTACCTACGTGGATGTAACCACAGTTGCGGCATTGCCATACAGTTTCTTCCGCCTTCTTGAATACAGTACCGTTTTCGATGTTGCTCAAGAGAGCCAAGTATCTTTCTTCATGACCCTTTTCAGCGATGGCGATGTTGCGGTACATGATAGCGATAGCTGGGAAACCTTCTGCATCGGCTACATCGGCAAAGTGAGGATAGTCGGCAGACCATTCTTCGTTTTCACCGGCAGCAGCAGCCTTGAGGTTTTCGGCAGTAGTACCGATGACACCAGCCGGATAAGAAGCGGTGATTTCTACCATTCCACCTTCCAACCACTTGAACATACGCTTAGCGTGTTCCTTTTCCTGGTCAGCTGTTTCAGTGAAGATAGCCGAAATCTGTTCATAACCTTCCTTCTTGGCTACGCTTGCAAAGTATGTATAACGCATTCTAGCCTGTGATTCACCAGCAAATGAAGTAAGCAAATTCTTTTCAGTCTGTGTACCTTTAATACTCTTTTCCATAATTCATAAATGTTATTAGTTAATGATTAGTACAAAGATAATCTTTTTTCGTCGAAAAGAAAGGGAATTAATAATCTAAAACATATTTTTTATCTAATTTTGCACTCAAATTCTAATCATAGCATAAAGTAAGGTAAGCAATGAAAGCTTTTGAATTCAAACCAAAGCTCCTGAGTACGATGAAGAACTACTCCAAGGAGAATTTCATGGCCGACCTCATGGCCGGTATTATTGTAGGTATCGTTGCGCTTCCCCTTGCCATTGCGTTTGGTATCGCTTCGGGCGTTTCACCGGAAAAAGGTATCATCACAGCCATTGTGGCAGGTTTCATCATCTCATTTATGGGAGGAAGCAAAGTACAGATTGGCGGTCCTACGGGTGCATTTATTGTCATCATCTATGGTATCATCCAGGAGTATGGCATCAGTGGTCTGACCGTAGCTACCCTCATGGCAGGAGTACTCCTCATCCTGTTAGGGGTATTCAAGTTGGGTGCTGTCATCAAGTTTATCCCTTATCCTATTATCGTAGGGTTTACCAGCGGGATTGCATTGACCATCTTCACGACTCAGATAGCCGATATCTTCGGCCTTCAATTTGGTGACGAGAAGGTGCCGGGTGACTTTATCGGTAAATGGCTGCTCTATTTCAAGCACTTCGATACGGTGAACTGGTGGAATGCCATTGTGAGCTTTGCCAGTGTATTCATCATTGCCATTACTCCGAAGTTCTCGAAGAAGATTCCGGGTTCATTGGTAGCAATCGTGTTGGTAACTCTGGTAGTTTACTTGATGAAGATGTATGGTGGAATCACTTGCATCGATACCATTGGCGACCGCTTCACTATCCAGTCTCAATTGCCGGATGCTGTGGTTCCTGAACTGAATTGGGAAGCCATCAAGAACTTGTTCCCGGTAGCCATTACCATTGCCGTATTGGGTGCTATCGAATCGTTGCTCTCGGCAGCAGTAGCCGATGGTGTGATTGGTGACCGTCACGACTCAAACACCGAACTCATTGCACAAGGTGTAGCCAATGTAGTGACTCCTATCTTCGGTGGTATTCCTGCAACCGGTGCGATTGCACGTACTATGACCAACATCAACAACGGTGGTAAGACTCCGATTGCCGGTATCATCCATGCCGTAGTATTGTTGCTCATCCTGTTGCTTTTGATGCCGTTGGCACAATACATTCCGATGGCTTGTTTGGCAGGTGTATTGGTGATTGTATCATACAACATGAGCGGCTGGCGTACATTCAAGGGATTGTTGAAGAACCCTAAGTCGGATGTATCGGTATTGCTCATCACTTTCTTCCTGACCGTTATCTTCGACTTGACCGTAGCTATTGAATGGGGCTTGGTAATCGCTTGTGTATTGTTCATGCGCCGTGTCATGGAAACTACTGAAATTTCAGTCATCAAGGACGAAATCGACCCGAACAAGGAATCGGATTTGGAAGTACACGAAGAACATCTCATTGTACCGGAAGGTGTGGAAGTATACGAAATCAATGGTCCTTACTTCTTCGGTATCGCTACCAAATTTGAGGAAATGATGGCCAATATGGGCGACCGTCCAAAGGTTCGAATCATCCGTATGCGTAAGGTACCGTTCATCGACTCTACCGGTGTACACAACTTGAGCAACCTTTGCGATATGTGCAAGAAGGACAATATCCAAGTCGTTCTTTCGGGTGTAAACGAAAAGGTACATCAAGTATTGGAAAAGACTGGTTTCCTCTATACATTGGTAGGTAAAGACAATATCTGTCCGAACATCAATGTCGCTTTGGAAAGAGCGAAGGAAATTGTAGAAAAATAACTTTTAAAGTGGATGTGCTTTTTGACACATCCACTTTTTTTATGAATACTGATACAACTTCAAATCAAATTCCTTGACCATCACCAGCAGATGATCGAAGATATCGGACTGAATTTGTTCGTATTCTTTCCAAACCTTATCGGTCAAGAAGAAATAGACTTCAATCGGTACACCGTATTGGGCAGGTTCTTTTTGGGCGATGATTAAATCGAGATCCGTATTCACAATGGGATGAGAACGAAGGTATCGCTCGATATAAATCCGATAGAGTTGGGCATTGGTAGGCATCGTACTATCTGTAGGACCGATGTCATTCATCAGAGGAATCTCTTTACGGATACGGGCAATCATTTCATTGGAGCAGAATTTCAAGGTATTCATATCGAGTTTGATGGTCTTGTCCACCCTACGACCACCACTCTCCTGCATCCCTCGCCAATTCTTGAAAGTAATATTCACCAAAGTATAAGGTGGAACCGTAGAAATGGTATTGTCCCAATTCTGAATCTTGACGGTATTCAATGTTATCTCCTGCACAATCCCATTGGCCGATCCGTCGGAAAGCTGAATCCAATCGCCGATACGGAGCATATCATTGGCAGAGAGTTGGACACCCGCTACAAAGCCCAGAATCGTATCCTTGAATATCAACATCAACACAGCTGCTGATGCTCCTAAACCTGCAAATAATGTCGTAGGAGATTTGTTGATAAGTACCGAAACAATGATAATTCCTCCTACAAAGAATAGTATCACTTGAAAGATTTGTATCAAGCCTTTCAGGGGTCGGCTCCGTTGCTTGTCCTTGACTTTATAAAAATCATAAAAAGTCAACAACAATGTATTGATTGCAAAAAGAATGCAACCAATGATATATACCACACAAAGACGAGTAGTAATCATCAGCATCGTTTCTCCTTCTATCGCTTCCAGATAAGGAAGGAGATAGTAAAGTATAATACCCGGCAGAATATAAATAAGGTATCGGAATATTTTTCCTCGGAGGATCTTACTTTTCATATTCGTCTGTTTTTTGATAAAACAAACGAATAGAAAGGATGTTTAATACGAAACCGAACAAGGAATACCAGCTTGACGAACCATTTCTCCGATACGATCCAACTCTTCGTGTGTAGCTTTCAACAAATCAGGAGCCGGTGTCTCACGGTCGATGGTATAGATCATCACCTGACGGGGGGCAATTTCCTTCACCACTTCCAACCAAGGCAACACATAATCATCGGTCGTATTGTCCACATTTTCTCCTTCGAAAGTACCCTTCATGAACATCGTCTGAACAATCAGGTTTCCTTTGAATGCTTTCATACACTCAATCACTTGCTGTACATCGTAATGACCCGTCGGTCGGTCTATTTTATTGATATAAGCAGCATCAATGGTATCGAGTTTCAAAATGTTGTTATCTACCTTATTCAAGGCATTGAACACTTCCGGCTTATGAATGAACGTAGAATTACTCAACACACTGACTTTTGCTTCTGGAAAATATTGGTCGCGTAAAGCCAACGTATCGTCCATAATACCCGCAAAATGCGGATGAGCGGTTGGTTCTCCATTACCGGCAAAAGTCAATACATCAGGTTTTGGGCCATTCTGTTTCATATCCTGCAAACGAGCTTCCAAAGCAGTTCGTACTTCTTCACGAGTAGGAAGTTTCTGATGCGGACGATAATCGGCATTGAAACCGCACTCACAATAAATGCAATCGAAAGTACAGAACTTACCGTCGGCCGGCAGCAAGTTGATACCCAAAGAAACACCCAACCGGCGACTATGCACCGGACCAAAGATAGGAGAAGGATAGATAACTGTTGACATAAGCTTTATTCTTTGTGCAAAGATAGGGATAAAAAAATGAAGAATGAATAATAAACTATCCATTCTTCATACAAAACCAATACCTAAATCTATTTATTCACCTTTGTGATGTCATAAACAGCTTGACCAACGGTTTCTACTAAGGTAGAATCGTTCACCATACGAAGAGTCGTATCATTCACCACCAAGAAATACATCGGCTTATCGCCATTGTTCGGTGTCAATTTAATACCCTTCTTCGGTTGATTGTTCACCTTCTTATGAACAGTATTCTGTTTACCTTTGGTCTTATAGGTTTCGTGATTACCCGGACCATTGGCATCCAAATAAGTGATATCAAGAGTATATACGGTATCAACACCGTCAGTAGCTGCACCAAGGGTCAATACATAATCAATACCTGGACCGTCTGCCGCAGGAATAGTACCTGTAAAAATTTCTTCGTCTACTTCAATGCCTGGAGGCGCCGGTATAATGGCTACTACACTATCATTTTCCATTACTATTTCTGCACCTTTCTTGTTATTGGATTGACAAGAAACAAAAGCCGCCGCAAGGACAAGCATCATCATGATCTTTTTCATTTTCCAAATGGTTTTAAGTTATCAATCATGTACATAACAATTCGGTCAAATAAAATGTTTATCGTATCCTTATCTGTAGACAATATTAAGTTTTATCTATCGTCTTATAAAGATTTTCTATGGCTTATTTTAGGGATTATTTATTAAAATTACTACATTTGTCATACACTAATAACTAATAATTAAAAGGAGGAAAAGATTATGTTAAGCAAGAATTTACACGAAGCTATCAATGCACAGATCAATGCCGAATTGTGGTCAGCTTATCTTTATTTGGCTATGTCACTCGATGCTGAAACAAAAGGTTACAAAGGTGTAGCCAACTGGTTCTATGTTCAGTTCCAGGAAGAACAAGATCATGCACGTATCTTCATGAACTACTTGAATTCGCGCGATGCTAAGGTGACTTTGCTTCCTATCGAAGAAGTACCGGCTACTTGGGATAACGTACTCGATATGTTCAAGCAAACTTTGGAACACGAAAAGAAAGTAACTTCTCTCATCAATAATTTGGCTTTCATTGCGAACGAAGACCGTGATTTTGCATCCATCAATCGCCTTGTTTGGTTCATCGACGAACAAGTGGAAGAAGAAGAATCGGCTCGCGATATGATTGCTGCTGTAGAAGCTGTAGAAGGAAACAAGTATGGTATGTATATGTTGGATAAGGAATTGGCTGCCCGCGTATACAATACTCCTTCTCCATTGGCAACTGCTGCTGAATAAGAATTTCAGATAAAAGAAAAATCCCGGCAAATTGTCGGGATTTCTTTTTATCATTCATTTAATTTACGCTTTACTACCGCTGGACAACCAGCTGCTAAAGAATCATCCGGAATATCCTTAGTAACTACACTACCCGCTGCTATGATGCAACGATGACCAATGGTCACACCTGGACAAATAATAACTCCTCCCGCTATCCAACAATCTTCGCCAATAGTAATAGGATAACCCGTTTCTTGAGGTTTCCGGCGCTCCATATAATCCAAAGGATGATTGACAGAATAAAACTGACAATTAGGACCTACTTTGGTATTCTTTCCGATTCGGATAAAAGCACTATCCAGCATGGTAGCATTGTAGTTGATAAATACATTCTCACCCAAAAGAATGCCATGACCATGGTCGCAATGAAAAGGAGGACAAATGGTGCTATTGTCAGGAATACCTGGTATCAATTCCTGAATGAGCTTGCGATAATCCTCATCATGGATGGACATCATTCGCAAACGGGCACAAAGTTTTTGTGCATGAACAATACTCGCTGTTATATTTTCATCGGCAAATGAATAAAGTTCTTCACTCCGCATCTTTTCAAGTTCAGTCTTCATTTTCCAGATAATTTGATGATTATGTTACAAAGATAGTGATAGATGAACAAATAACAAGCAATTTCCGTTAATAAGAAAAATGATGAATGGATGAAGAAATATAATAAATTCCTTAATGCTCTTCCAATAATAGCAGCTCTATTGGCACATAGTTCATGTCAAACCAACAAGCATGTTTCTATCAATACTTCTACTGTAAAGGTACTCAATATTCCGCATTTCATGGGGAAATGGTATGAAATAGCCCGATACGACCATACTTTTGAAAAAGGAATGACGCATGTAACAGCTGAATATTCTTTGGAGTCCAATGGAAAAATCCGTGTAATAAACAGAGGTATCAAAAATGGTAAACCAAAAGAAATTGTCGGTAAAGCCAAACAACCCGATCCTGTGGAATATCCTGGACGATTGAAAGTATCTTTTTTCCTCTGGTTTTATAGCGACTATTATATATTGGAACTGGATAAGGATTATCAGTATGCTTTGATTGGAAGCAGTTCTGACAAGTATTTATGGATATTAAGTCGTACCCCCGAATTGCCGAAAGATATTTTGGACAAACTTTTAGCAAACATCAAACAACGAGGATACGACTTATCAAGATTGGTCTATGTAAAGCAATGATTATGGAAGCAATGCTTTGGTTTCCAATGGTTGGTCGGTAGTGATATAATCTACCTTCATGTCGATTAATTTCCGCATTTCAGATTCATTATTCACCGTCCAAACATTGACTTTCATATCCAAATCATGTGCTTCTTTCACCCATTCAGGATGCTTATTGAGAATTACACTCTTATGATAGTCAATACCATTGATACCTTTTTTCTTCAATTCGGCAGGTGCAATGTTACCATTCAGATAAGCAATTTCTGATTCTGGAGTAAGCTTTGCCAACTGTTCACACATGTTCAAGCTAAAAGAAATATATTCCACTTGTTTTTCCAATCCCATTTTCTTCACCATCTTTACAATGGTTGCAATGGCTTGGTCCTCCATTTCCTTGGTAGGAAGTGGCTTAGCTTCGAGAATCAACTGGATATCCAATTTCTTACCTCTCTTCAGATAATTCTTCAAGGTCGGAAGTTTTTCACCATTCTTTATTTTCAACTTTTTCAATTGTTTATAAGAAGTTTCTGGAATAATCATTCCTTCAATGGTATTGTCATGGTTTACTACCATCTTTCCATCTACTGTCATCAACACATCAAATTCCGATCCATAAAGCTTGGCTTCGGCTGCCTTTTCCAAAGCTGTAATGGAATTCTGAGCCGAACCTTCTGTCTTCCAAAAACCACGATGAGCAATCACTTGAGTTTGTGCTTGTATACTTAGGATACAAGCAACGAGTGCAAGCGCACATAAACCTATTCTTTTAATCATAGCATGTATTATTTAAGTGGAACAAATATACCTATTTTATTTAAAACTTCCACCTCAATTGTAAATAAAGGTCGCTTTTTACATTTCCATTAATTTGTTCCAAACCAGTACCAATGATTTCTCTATCCCGATAATGAGTCCATCCATATTTGGCTTGAAGAATAAGATGTTTATTGAATTCATAACGGGCATTGAGAGCCAAACGTTCTCCTTTGCCATAAAAAGAAGGGATACTGAAAGAATAAAGCAATCCTTTTTCGTATAAGCTGATACGAGAAGCATAATCATCTGTCTGAAACCAAGCACCACTCACATCAAGCTTCAATGGAATTTTTTTTAACTGATAACCAATACTTTGTCCAATCAATACTCCATTGGAAGCTTCTTGGTCTTGATAAGCATGATGAACTACATCCACCGTAGTTTTCAACATCAGTTCATTATTAGGTGAATAATTCAATTGATAACGCCATTTTTGTTGGATATAAGGGATTGTAATTTTTTCTCCTTCCTCCGGAGTAAAATCCTTATATTTGTTTTTATACCGATATCTTATGAACATATCCAGTTCATAACGTGGTGAAAAACTTAATTGAAAAACTCCATCGAAACCATGGGTGCTATTCTTACTTACTTGGTATTTCTTCCATGGAAAATAAAAGAAATCTCCGTATGCATTCAATTTGAAATAACGCAATATATTGGTTTCCAATCCTATATAAAATCCACTTTCATTTTGAACCGAACTACCTTCTCCAATTGAATTGGCATACATACTTTGATAAGCTACATCGTAAAATCGGTTCATAACTACCAGTTGAAAACTTCCTTTCGGGGAATAACGGAGCATATTCATAGTAGCAATTCTTCCCTGTTTATCTAGAGCTGTTTCTCCTAAGAAAATAAACCGCTTCCAAAAGAATTGATAGTTTACTCCTATATTGAAAAAATCCTTTCCACGGGGATAGTATTTATTGTATGTACGATCAGTAGGATTCAACACCTTGTTGAAAACATTATAAACACCTGTTAATCCCAGTTCAAAGTTTTTTCCATTGTAATGAATATGACTGCCTATCAATTGATTAGAGAATGTATTTTTCTTTTCTATATCCTTCAAAACACGATGAAATCCGTCTTCTTTTATGGAAGTTATGAACTGGTTATCCACAATCCCATCCATGGTCCGATAAGAGTAAAAAGCATCTGCAGATAAGCGATCCACTATATGGATACTCCAAGCTACTCCTTGAAAATAATTGTATTCATCGCTAGAAGAATGCTTCTTGATTCCAGTAGATCGATTGTTTAAAGTAGAAAGAGTAGCTGTTTTACCCAAACTGAAATCGGTATTCATTACCAATCCATATCCATAATTTAACCGATAGTTTCCCAAAGCCAATGCACGAATCTTACCGATATTCTTTATCAACAAGTAAGGTGAATAATAATCGTATCCTTTCTGATTAGGATTAGCAAAGAAAGGTTCTCCCGTATCTTTCTCGGCAGTTAATCCTGCATAAACCTTATCACTATACCGAAAACTATATCTGAAATGATGATAATAGGAATCTCCCAAGTATCGTTTATTGGAATCATGATAGCCAGCCCGAGTATAAAAAGGAATATCCACTCTAGTGGAAAACTCCTGTTTACCATATTTAAAAACGTTCTTTAATTTGATTTTATCTTCTTCTTTATCAGAATGTTGGAAAGTTATGAACAGTTTTAAACAACGGGCAGTTTGTATGTCCATATCTTCCACCATCATTAGCTCCTTATCGCTGAGCATAGGACCATACTTATACAGATAATAAAGAATATTCTCCACTAATTGATCGGATAGAAAAGGAATTCGTTCCAGTTGTTCTTTGGTAGCTTGATTAATAGAAATAGGGTGTTCCTTCAGCTCTTCCAGATCGGTTATCATATTTTCCCAAGAACGGGAACTATTTTCATTGTTCATTACCAATTGCTCAATCATGTTCATCCATGTTTCTTGAGCAAATAAGTTATTCACCGAAAAGCACATTGAAAAACAAATAATTAGCATTGTTTTCAACCGTTTGTTCATTTTGTATTCCATTTCTCGTTTTTAAGTTAAATAGTTTTATCAATTACAGCACATATCCTATTTCTTTATTACTTTTACAGCGAAAATGAAAAGGATACTACTGATAGCATTCTTTTTTTCCTTTATAGCCGTACATCTTCAAGCGCAAGAACAGACGACTACTATAAATGGATATTTGGTACCTGCTTGTATTTACGAAGGAGATACCATTGCTTCGTTGCGTATGCCTACACTCTATTGTTTTAAACCCTTGAAATTCAAGAATAAAAGACAACGTCAACAATACACCCGATTGGTCCGAAACGTAAAGAAAACACTTCCTATTGCCAAGGAAGTAAACCGTGCCATTATCGAAACGTATGAATTCCTACAGACTCTTCCTGATGAAAAATCCCGCCAAAAACATCTTCAAGCCGTAGAAAAGAGCGTCAAGGAACAATATACTCCTCGTATGAAGAAACTCACTTTTTCACAGGGAAAGTTGTTGATAAAACTCATCAATCGTGAAACGGATTCTTCTTCCTATGAATTAGTAAAAGCTTTTCTAGGCCCCTTCAAAGCAGGTTTTTATCAAGCTTTTGCTGCCATATTCGGTGCCAGCTTGAAAAAAGAATACCACCCCGAAGGAGAAGATGCCATGGTAGAACAAATTGTATTGTTGGTAGAGAGCGGACAGATCTGATTAAAAAGACATCATCCGTTTAGCAAATTCCCAAAGAACAATACCTGTAGTTACTGATACATTTAACGAATGTTTGGTACCATATTGAGGAATTTCGATACATCCATCGCATGCATTGACCACTTCTTGCTGAACTCCTTTCACTTCATTCCCCATTACAATAGCATACTTTTTATCGGCATCTAAAGATAGATTATCCAACATAGTACTTCCTTCTACTTGTTCGATAGCCAACACTGTATATCCTTGATTATGAAGTTCTTCTACCGCTTCCAATGTATGTTTCTTGTAAGTCCAGTCCACAGTATCTTCAGCACCCAAAGCAGTCTTGTGCATTTCCGGATGAGGAGGAGTGGCGGTAATACCACATAAATAAATTCGATTTACCAAAAAGGCATCCGACGTACGAAATACGGAACCAATGTTATGCAAACTACGTACTTCATCGAGTACAACGACTAACGGAAGCTTGTCCGCTTGCTTGAATTCATCCACACTTAGTCGATTTAATTCTGTAATCTTAAGCTTTCTCATATAATAGATTGTTTTTCGATGACAAAGATAATACTTATTCTCATAACCTTGTTGATAAGTGTGGAAAACATGTAAAAACTTCAAGTACATTTTTTGAAAAATAAAACTTGCAAAATCCAAAAGCCCGTATATAGGAATCACTTTATGAACCCTACAAAAAAGTTAGATAGAAATTAAACACCTGGTATCAACACATTTTCAGCTTAATTTTTGGTGTTCATAATTAGAAAGTTTTTAACTTTGCGTATTATCAACTGTTTGTTGATAAAGTACGTAAAATAAGCAGTATCAGCATTTAGGCTTGTTGGTTATATACTCATATCGAAAATTCTTCGTGAAATAACTTTTCAAGCAAGAATCAGGTACTTCTTTTTACCAACACAATTAACAAGCAATCATCATCAGTATAAATCTCTTTTTTGAAAAAAGAAGAAAATATATAAATATAATGAATAAAGAGGAATGGTTGAAAAATGGGTATGTTACCGAGCCGGTAGACAAAACCCTCGATTTGAAAGCTGAGATAGACAGACTGCGTAAGGAAAAGAATGCCGTAATCCTCGGCCACTACTACCAGTCGGGTGAGATTCAAGATATCGCCGATTTTGTAGGTGATAGCCTTGCTTTGGCACAATGGGCAGCCAAGACGGATGCCGATATTATTGTGATGTGTGGTGTTCACTTCATGGGCGAAACAGCCAAGGTACTTTGTCCGGAAAAGAAGGTTTTGGTTCCTGATTTCAATGCTGGATGTTCATTGGCCGATAGTTGTCCTGCCGATAAGTTTGCACAATTTGTCAAAGAACACCCTGACCATACGGTCATCTCTTATGTTAACACTACAGCAGCCGTCAAAGCGGTAACTGATGTAGTGGTAACCTCTACCAATGCCAAGCAGATAGTAGAAAGTTTCCCAAAGGAAGAAAAAATAATCTTTGGTCCGGATAGAAATTTGGGTAATTATATTAACTCCATTACGAACAGAAACATGCTTTTGTGGGATGGTGCATGTCATGTACATGAACAATTCTCTGTTGAAAAGATTATTGAACTGAAGGCTCAATATCCGGATGCCGATGTATTGGTACATCCTGAATGTAAGGGTGCTGTAGCAAAATTAGCAGATAAGGTGGCTTCTACTGCTGGCTTGTTGAAATATGCTATCAACAGTTCAAAACAAAATTTCATTGTAGCGACCGAAAGTGGTATCCTTCATGAGATGCGTAAACAATGCCCGGAAAAGAACTTTATCCCTGTTCCACCGGAAGATGGTACATGTGCTTGCAATGAGTGCAACTACATGCGCTTGAATACTCTTGAAAAGCTTTATAATACCTTGAAATATGAATGGCCGGAAGTAACGGTAGATCCTGAAATTGCTAAGGAAGCCGTGAAGCCTATCCAGCGTATGTTGGAGATTTCAGAAAAGCTAGGATTATAAAAACATATTTAAAAGTGGATGTGTTTAAACACATCCACTTGCCACTTTTACTTTTTCACGAAAAGTTTTAGTGGTATATATAGATTATGTAGCTTTTCAGAATTTGAACAATTGAATTCCTATTTGAAAGAATGCATTGTTTCTTTGTGGATTCCACATCATGCATGCATAAACAGGAATTTTATATTCTTTAAAAACTACATGTTTAGATATCTTCAATGCCGCATGAACAATACCTGGAGAATTTCCGTAAAAATGAGAATCATTTCCAGCTTCATTCAATGCAAAGGCACCTCCAATACCTGTATCTATATTCCATCCTTTATTTTGATAGATTGGATATTCTACATAAACGAATGTAGAATATTTATTGGCTGTATTGCTTGTATTCCGATCCCTTCCAAATAAGATAGTCGACCAGGCAACAAACAAAGGAAATTGTTTTCCAAACCGATAACTGAGTGTGGCATCGATAAACCGTCCTGTAGAGTGAGCACTGTAATTGAAATATTCCTTATTGTTATAAGTTGCTCCCGGAGAGAAATTATAAGTATCCCAAACGGATAGATTCAACTGTCGGTACGTGAAGGATACATAATGGTTGAATTCCTTGTATGTACCACTGGTATTGGTTCCTCCCCATAAACCTATGCGGAAATATTCATTTTTGTCTGTAATACTTATGTCTGATGTGAATACCATCCCATCAGCCACTTCCATGCCTCGCCAAAGATGATTATTGGCTACATTGGCATGAAAATGGATTTGGGCATTCATGGAACAAAAGAATAGATCGCAAATAATTAATAATATAAAAATCCGTTTCATCCGATTATATCTTTAGGTAATTGAATCATGGCTCCTTTCTGTGTACATACATAAGCAGATACTTTTACTGCCAATTGATGTGCCTCTACTGTATTTTTTCCTTGAAGAAGGGCAGAAATGAAAGTAGCGGTAAATGAATCACCGGCACCTACTGTATCGATTACATTTACTTTAGGAGTCTTTATATATGAATAATGATGATCTGGTGTAAAGACATAACTACCTTTACTGCCACAAGTCAGAATCAGAATTTTCAGATTGTATTTATTGATAATGTTCCAACATTCATTTTCTAAATCAATATCCGAGTATCCGAACAGTTTACAAATAGCTATTAATTCTTCATCGTTTATTTTCAGTACATTACATTTTTCCATAGATTGATTAAGAATTTCCTTTGTATAAAAACTCTGACGTAAGTTTACATCAAAGATTTTGTAAGTATTCTTATCATTTGGCATGGTATCCAAAAAATGGTTGATTGTTTCTCTGGAAATAATATTACGTTGTGCCAATGATCCGAAACATACAACGGAAGTATTTTTAGCCAATTCTTTCAGTTTAGAAGAAAACTGGATATTGTCCCAAGCTACATTTTCTTTAATATGATAGTAAGGAATACCCTTTTCGTCTAATTCTATTTGTACTGTACCTGTATCGAATGGTACAGTTTCTATATATTCATTCAATCCCTTTTCTTTAATTTTTTTATGTAGTGATTCTCCCAAAGAGTCCTTTCCTATAGCACTAATAACATAACTATTGAATCCGAATTGTGAAGTGTGATAAACAAAATTTGCAGGGGCACCTCCTAATTCCATTCCTTCAGGTAATACATCCCAAAGAAGTTCTCCGATACCTACGATTGTCTTTTTCATATTCGTTGTAATCATGAAATTTTGATGACTGATTTGACTATGTTGGCTTTATCGTGGATACTGACATCCATAGCATGCTGAATATCGTCAAAATCAAAAATATTGCTGACTATTCCTTTTAGGTTTACTTTTCCAGATGCTACGGCTTCGATAGCCATCGGATAAATGTGCCGATAACGAAATACAGTCTTGAATGTTAGTTCCTTGTCCAGTGCGAGGCTAAGCGGTAAAGTCATTTCACCGCTTTTTGAATAGCCTACAAGCACAATGGTAGCACCTTTTTTGGTAATCTGGATTGCCTGGCGGGTAGTGATTTCCATACCAGCCGTTTCAATAACCAAATCTGCTCCCTTTCCTCCTGTCAATCTTTCTACCTCTTGTATTATATCCTGTTCTTTAGAATTGATGATATGAGTTGCTCCTAGTTCTAAAGCCTTATCCAATCGTTTTTGCATGATATCTACCACACATATTTTAGAAACACCTTTGGCCTTCAATGCCATCATGGAAACTAATCCGATGCATCCTGCGCCGAATACAACTGCTGTTTGTCCACATTGGGCTCCACCTTGGTTGGCGGCATGAAATCCTACAGCCAATGGTTCTATTAGAGCCCCTTCTAAAGTGCTTACATTATTAGGCAGTTTAAAGCATAAATCAGCATCATGTGCTACATATTCTTGAAATACACCATTAATAGGAGGAGTGGCGAAGAAAATAACATCATTACAAAGATTATAGTTGCCTGCTTTGCAATGTTCGCAATGTCCACATGTCTTACCAGGTTCTAAAGCTACATAATCTCCTGGTTTTAAATGTTTCACCTTTTTACCTATTTCTACGACCACCCCTCCTGGTTCATGGCCTAAAACAAATGGAGGTTCTACTATATAATTACCTATTCTTCCGGTTTCGTAATAATGCATATCCGATCCGCAGATACCCACATATTCCAATTTTACTAATACTTCGTTGTCTTTCGGTTGTGGAATTTCTTTTTCTACAAATCCTATTTTTCCAATACCGTTCATGACGGCTACTTTCATTGTATTTTTCATAAGTAATTTATTTGTTTTTTTGATAATTAATAATGTTTACAATTCGATTATAAGTATGCTTGTTCAGTTTATAGTAGAATAGGACAAAAGCTGTCAGTATCCACAATATTCCTGGAATGGTACTGAAACAATGGTGCATGATAGAAATTACCTCCTGGTTTTGTTCTACGTTTGGTACATAACCGGCAATACCCAATGTTAAGGCCAATAAAGATGTGCCCAATGCCATACCAATTTTATTACCCAATGAAATGAAAGCATATTGGAATCCATCATTACGAATACCGGTTTTCCATTCTCCATACTCTACACAGTCCGGTATAATGGCATAAATGGCTGTATTGAAACCGGAAAAGAAAAATTGGGATAAGGCTGCAAATACATAGAAAGGTACAGGAGATGTGTTCGGACTGAAAAAATATAATCCAATCATGGTAATTCCTGATCCAAGCGCAAAGATCGAAGCTGCCCATCCTTTATTGGTTGTCCATTTGAATATCCATGGAAAACAAGCTGCTCCAATAATGGATGGAACAATGATGGCTAGTGAATATAAAGAAAATAGATTGGCATTTCCTTCCACATATGTAAAGTAATAGATCATGTCCGCATTTCTTCCATAGAGGATGAATCCGAAAAGTATTTGACCTGCTAAAGCCAATAGATATGGTTTATTCTTCATTACTGCCTTTAATTGTACCATCATAGGATACCTTTGTTGTTTGGGAATTTCGACAACCTCTTTTGTCTTGGCAAAACAAAATATATGGCAAGCAGAAAATATGATACCATAAAGAACAGCTATCCATAAATAACCTTGTTGGGAATTACCATTACCAAAAAAATCAATCAATGGTATGGTGATAATGTTGATGATACCGATGGCTACCATAGCGCTTACCGATCGGGAAGTATTGATTTGTGCCCGTTCATCCATATTCTGTGTCATTGCACCACACAATGTACCATAAGGAATATTTACACATGTATATCCAAGTACCAAAATACAATAGGTGATGGACATATAAAGTATCTTGTTTATTTGGCTCATTTCCGGATGTGCCCAGAAAGTGAGTATTAAGATAAGAGTAGTGAATGGAGCACCAAAAAGAAGCCATGGACGATAACGACCCCAACGACTTCTTGTCTTGTCGCTTAATCCTCCGATAATAGGATCATTGATTGCATCCCATATTCGGGATAACAACATTAAAGTAGCAACAGCACTCATACTTATTCCGAAAACATCAGTATAGAAAATCATCAAGAAGTTTCCGACAAACATCCAACTGAAATTGCATCCTACATCTCCCATTCCATAAGCAAATTTGCTGATGAAGGGAATTTTTGATTGTTTTACTTCGTTTTTCATGGTTATAATTTTTAGAGTTTTTTTTCTTGTTCTGAAGCGAAAGTAGTGATAGAAGAAATACTAAATCATTGTTTTTCAATTTTTTTTTTTCGCAAACGTTATCGGAAACGTTATCGAAATTCGCAAACGTTTGCGAAATAGTATGAATAATTGCTATCTTTGTCCATGGAATGAAAAACATGATAGAAAAAATGAAGCATGTAACTATTGTAGATATAGCCAAAGAATTGAATATATCCGTTTCAGCTGTTTCGAGAGCCTTGCGTAATGATGATTATAATGTCAATAAAGAAACTAAGGAAATAATACTGGAAACAGCTAAAAGAATGGGATACAAACGCAATGAACTTGCAGTTAATTTACGTAAGCAGAATACCCGTACTATTGGTATTATTGTTCCTGAAATAGTAACCCCATTTTATATGAATTTCATTACTCATGCTCAGGAATTCTTGAATTATGAAGGTTATCGGGTTATATTGGCACAATCTCATGAAGATGCAGATTCCGAGAGAATCAATCTACAGATGATGGAAGACTATCGGGTAGAAGGAATCATTATAAGCGTTTGCCATAATCGGAAGAATATAGATATTTACATGGATTTGATAGATAAAGGAATTCCGTTGGTCTTCATAGATAGGACAGTCAAAAATATTCCTGCATCTCAAGTGAAAATAGACGACTATATGAAAGCTTTTTTCATGGTCGAACATCTGATTCGGTTGGGTAAAAGACAGATAGTACACTTGGCAGGACCTTCTTATATACGTAATTCATTGTATAGAAAGAATGGCTATAAGGATGCCTTGAAAAAATTCCAAATACCTTTTGATCCGGCATATTTAATTAGTTCAGGAGTCAATTATGAAGATGGAGAAAAATCCATGGAGGCGTTCATTCAGAAGAAAATTCCATTTGATGCGGTTTTCTGCTTTACCGAAATGTCCGCTTTCGGAGCTAAGAGTTGTTTACAACAACATGGTCTTTCTATCCCGAAGGATGTGTCCATTTGTTGTATTTCCGGAACTGTTTTATCTACTTTGGTTCATCCATCCATGACGGCAGTGGAACAACCGGTAAAATTGATGGCCAAAACATCAGTTGAACTCATGATAGAGAAATTAGAAAATCCGAAAGTTCCGAATAGGGAAGTTATATTGGATGCTGAAATGATAATAAGAGAGTCAACTGAATAATAATATGGTTTTATTGTTTGTTTTTCTTTTAACCATTGTTGCCAGCTTTATCCAACGGGTAAGCGGATTTGAATTCGGCATCTTCGTGATGATGTTCTTTCCTTTCTTTTTGCCTTCGTATGGTGAATCGGTGATGCTTTCTGGCTTGTTGGCGGGAAGTACAGCGCTGATGATTGCCGTGAAGAATTGGAAATACATCCGTTGGCGAATGATGGGTTGGGTAGTTTTCTTTAATGTACTGTTTTCTTTTTTGGCTACCGAATACATGCGTTCGATGAGCAACTCTACCTTAAAACAATGCTTGGGAGTGATGCTGATTCTTATTGCTCTGTACTTCTTTTTTGGAGAAGGACGAATGGGAAAGATTTTCAAATCCAAACCGGCTCAAGTTACAATTGGTAGTATCAGCGGTATAATGGGTGGAATGTTTGCCATGCCTGGTCCTCCCATTGTTCTTTATTGCATCAGTACATTGGAAGACAAGCGAGAGTATGTTACAACTCTCCAAGCCTTTTCGGTGGTATTGAATATTTTCTATACCCTTTTCCGAACCAAGGCAGGATTCTATTCAGACGATACCTGGCTTTGTTGGGTGATTGGAATAGGAGGTGCTATTATTGGTTCTTCTTTGGGTGCAAGATGTTTTGAAATTATCAGTAACCGTATGTTGAAGTTGATAGTCTATGGTATGATGATCATTAGTGGATTGGTAGCAATATTATGAAAATAAAACTGATTATATTCGATTTTGATGGTACATTGGCTGATACTCGTCAGCTTATTGTAGAAACCATGCAACAAACGATTCAAGCATTGGGATTGCCTACTTGTACCGATGAACAATGTACATCGATGATTGGTCTTCCTTTGAAACAAGCTTTCACAGAGTTGATTCCGATGTCTGATGAAATGGGTGATCGATGTGTAGATACTTATCGACAAATCTTCAACGAGAATAATGCTTCGTATGTGATTCCTACATTTCCTCATGTGATTGATACTCTTTTTCGTCTTTCTGCCGAGGGATATATCTTGACTATTGCCAGTAGTCGAAGCCGTAAGAGTTTGCTGGATTTCGTTCATACCATGCATCTGGAAGAAATCTTTCCTTATATATTAGGTGCTGATGATGTCATTCATGCCAAGCCACACCCTGAACCTGTATTGCGTACACTCGAAGCTTTTGATTGTTCATCGGAAGAAGCCCTCGTGGTAGGTGATATGAAATATGATATTGAGATGGGTCGTCGAGCGGGTACTCGTACTTGTGGAGTAACATACGGAAACGGCTCCCCTCAAGAATTGAGAGAAGCCGGTGCTGATTTTGTGGTCAATGATTTTGAGAAAATACTTACGTTGATATAAAATTCATTAACTAATAAATACGATGAAAAAGATTTTTATTTTATTCAGTTTGTTTGTGATATGTTTGATGGTAGATGCTCAAAACCCTTGTCCACAAGTGATTCCTGCCCTTCAACAATGGAAAGGAGCAAAGGGAATCCTAATCCTTCCCACACAAGGAAATATTATCATCAATCCTTCAGATGAAAAAGTACTTTCTTCTACTGCTTTAATATTGAAAGACGATTTGAGAGAATTGTTAGGTTGGGAATATGATATTAGCATCGGAAAGGCTAAGAAAAATGACATCTATCTGTCACTCTCCAAACCTGATGAACAATTAGGGAAAGAAGGCTATACATTAAGCATTATGAATAAGGTGAGCATCGAAGCACCCACTACTCAAGGTGTATTTTGGGGAACTCGGACTCTTCTGCAAATGCTTCATCGTCAGAAAGCAAAGTTGACGAAGGGTACCATACGGGATTGGCCAGAATTTTCCAATCGAGGTTTTATGCTCGATGTAGGACGCAAGTTCTTCACAATTGAATATCTGAAACAACAAATCAAAGTGCTTTCGTTCTACAAGATGAATGAGTTTCAGATTCATCTGAACGACAATGGTTTCCCACAATTCTTCGACAACGACTGGAACAAGACATATGCAGCCTTCCGACTGGAAAGTGAACGTTTCCCAGGACTTACTGCCAAGGACGGTTCGTATACCAAGAAGGAATTTACCGAACTCCAACGCATGGGAATGGAATATGGAGTAAACATTATTCCTGAAATAGATATTCCGGCACACTCATTGGCTTTTGCTCATTACAAGCCCGAAATCGGATCGAAAGAATATGGTATGGATCACTTCGATTTATACAAAGAAGAAACTTATAAGTTTGTCGATGCTTTGTTGGATGAGTATCTATCAGGAGAAAATCCGGTATTCATTGGTCCCGATGTACATATTGGCACAGATGAGTACAATAAGAAAGAAGCCGAACAATACCGATATTTTACCGACCGATATTTAAAGTATGTGGCGAGCTATGGCAAGACTCCTCGTATGTGGGGCGGATTGAAATGGCTTCCTGGAAAGACTCCGGTGCAAGCGGAAGGCGTAACTGTGAATGCCTGGTCATTTGATTGGGTAGATCCCGAAGTCTCCATTAAAGAAGGATATAAACTTATCAATACTTGTGATACCTATTTATATATTGTGCCGGGTGCAGGCTATTATCGGGAGTTTCTCGACCACCAATGGCTTTATGAAAAATGGACACCTTGGATGATGAACAGAAAGCAAACGCTTCCAGTGGGTACTCCGGGAGTATTGGGTGGTATGTTTGCCGTATGGAATGACCAATGTGGAAATGGTATCTCCGAACAAGACGTATATTATCGTTCTTTTCCAGCCATTCAAGTGTTGGCTGAACGGATGTGGAAGGGTGACAATCAGAAAGAAGTTCCTTTTACGGAATTCGAAACCCTTTGTCAATCGATGCCTGAAGCACCGGGAGTGAATCTCTTGGGAAGAATTGAAAAGGAAACTTCTTTAGTGGAAGAAAAAACTTTAACCGGTAAAGAATCTATAGAAACAACCTTAGCTGAAGTAGGTTATCCTTACACCATATCGTTCAGCATTTGTCCAGACGAAAAGCCAAATATCAGTGGTATACTTTTCCAAGGACCTCATTCTACAGTTTATACCAATTGGGAAAATACGGGTCGAATTGCTTTTACCCGAGATGGATATGCATTCAGTTTTGGTTCTTTTGTTTTACCTGAAAAAGAATGGACAGATATTATTATCAAAGGCGATTGGAAAGGTACTTCACTTTACGTAAATGGAAAACTCCAAGAACGTCTTGAAGGAAGGAAAAAGCGAGTTTACAATCCGAAATACAATCGACTGGAAAGTATGCCGATACAAGAAACTTTAATTTTCCCATTGAAATACATTGGTGATAAGATTAATGGCTTCAAGGGAAAAATAAAGGATATAACTATTCAACAAGTGAAGTAACCTATCATATTATTATATAAAGCATAGCGAAGAATCTCAATAATGTCCTCTTTATTCAAGATTCTTCGCTTTGTTCTGAATGACCTTAACTGATGTCAATGTTATTTTTTAGGTCTATCCAAAAATTTTAATTCCGCTTCCAACATTTCCAGATAAGGCATGGAATAGCCTATGGAATGTGCTTCGGCAATGGCATGGCTGTAAAGATATTCTATTTCCATGGGGCGATGAAAATCGTAATCCAACTTCATGGAAGGAGAGTAAGGAGTCATGTTGAGCGTCATTTCAATCATTCGATCGGCAAATGAAGCATCGATATTCTTTACACCCAAGGCTTGTGCAGCACCAATTACTTCGAGCATCTGACGATGAATGAGTTCACGGGTAGCCGGATGAGCCAAGAGTTGGTCGGTTTGTGTATTCAGTGCTACGGTCATTCCATTGAAAGGCATGTTCCATACAGCCTTCTTCCAACGGGCTTCATGATATTCTACTTCGTAGGCCTTGACACCTGCCTGGTTGAAATCCGCTATCAATTGCTCCATGATTTGAAGATTCTTACACGAATAATTTCCGATATTGATGCTTCCATAGCATTGGTGATTTACACGTCCTGGTTCTGTCTTCGATGAACAGATGAAAGCCAATCCAGCCGCTAGATAAAGTTCTGGAAATTGCTTTTGGAGTTCCGGTTCCGGACCTATACCATTCTGAATCAGCAAGACCAATGTTTCTTTATGAAGTAAAGGAGGAAGAAGTTCTTTAAGCAAGTGGTTTCGGGTAGTCTTCAATGCCACGATAACCACATCTGCTTTGGGCATATCTTCTGTATTGTGATACACTTGTGGATGATCAAGGTGAAAAGATCCTTCGCAAGAATCAATTTGCATACCATGTAAGTTGACATATTCATAATCGCTATGAAGCAAGAAGTGAACATCACATCCGGCATGAGCCAATTTACCTCCGTAGTAGCTTCCTACGGCACCTGTACCAATGATTGCGTATTTCATAAGCTGTTTGTTTTTGTTTCTAATGGGTGGCAAAGGTAGCAATTATTTGGAAAAATAAAGCACGTGATAAATATTATCTATCCCCCGATAGAAACCATCTGTTGGAGATATTTGTTAGAGTATCTATATTTGCAACAGAAAAAGAAACAATAACTAACTCATTAAAAAAGAAAAATTATGGCAACAAAATTTTATAAGTGCAACCATTGTGGTAATGTAATTGAAAAGGTAGTAGATAGCAAAGTTCCGGTAGTATGCTGTGGTGAAAAGATGCAAGAACTGATTCCGAATACGGTTGATGCAAGTGGCGAAAAGCATGTACCTGTGGTAACTCGTTTGGATGATTGTAGAATTAAGGTGGAAGTGGGTAGCGTGGCTCATCCGATGACTCCCGAACATCACATTTCTTTCATCTATGTAGAAACTGAAAATGGAGGTATCCGTGTGAACTTGAAAGACAAACCGGAAGCTGTGGTTTGTGTCTGCTCCGAAAAGCCAATTGCTGTGTACGAATACTGCAACCTCCACGGATTGTGGAAAACTGAACTCTAAATATAGATAGTTATTATTGATTCATAAGTGGGTGTGCGGAAGCACATCCACTTATTTTTTCTTCTGACTGAACAACCAACTCATGAAATCAGGTAAATTGAAAGCCGGATTCCAACTTCCATGTGTTGTACCAGGAAATTCCGTATACTTTACATCGGCTCCGACTGCTTTCAAAGCTTTGTAAGCTTGACGCGAACCATTGATTGGAACTACAGTATCAGCATCTCCATGGAATATGCGGAATTTTACATCTTTAGCTGCTTTCAGTCGAGTAGGATTTACTGTTCCACAAATAGGAATAGCTGCAGCAAAAACTTCCGGATAACGAATAACCAAATCGTAAGTTCCCATAGCACCCATGGAAAGTCCGATAACATAAACTCTTTGTTTATCTACTTGAGGCATGCTCAAGTAGCTGTCAAGCAATTCTTTCAAGATTGTAAAGATTGGAGAAATAGGAACATCGAAAGGCATTTGGTTTGGTTCAAAAGAAGACGGACGTTCGGTGTATGCCCAATAGCCGGATTCAGGACATTGTGGAAAAAGTACAAATGCCGGATAATTCTCACGATTCAACGGATTGAGCCACATCTGACTCCCATGGAACAATTGCTTTTCATTGTCTGAGCCTCGTTCTCCTGCTCCATGCAAGAAGAGAACCAGCGGATATTTCTCGCCTTCTTTTTCTATTTCCGGACGCAACAAACGATAGTTCAACGAATCTCCTGAAGCAGTTACATATACATTCTTTTCAAACTCATTTTGTCCGTAAGCTAACGCAAGCAGCCCCCAGAACATGAACCAAAATACCAGTGCCTTTTTCATATTCATTTGTTTTATGATGATTGGTGAGGTAAAGTTACTGAATATTCTTCAAGTTTTGCAAATAGAATTCTCAACGATTTTATGGATGATGATAAATTTTATCTATTCCCCTATAAAAACTATCTGTTGGAGATGTTTGTTTGAGTATCTATATTTGTATCAAAATTAAAAATGAATCATTATGACTGTACTATTTAAAGGAATTGTCGTTACATTATTAGGAACATTCGTTACTTCTGGAACAAAGGCTCCAGATTTCAATTTGGTAAAGAATGACTTGAGTGAATATACCTTGAACGAAAATAAAGGAAAATATGTGGTATTGAATATCTTCCCAAGCTTGGATACCGGTGTTTGTGCCATGTCTGTACGCCGATTTAATCAGATGGCTTCCGAGCTTCCCAACACAACGGTTCTCTGCATTTCGAAGGATTTGCCGTTTGCTCAAAGCCGTTTCTGCACGGTAGAAGGTATTGAAAATGTGGTTTCGCTATCCGATTTCCGCAACACCTCTTCATTTGGAGAAACTTACGGAGTCTTGATGAAGGATGGTCCGTTGCAAGGCTTGCTTTCCAGAGCCGTGGTAGTCATCAATCCACAAGGCGAAGTCATCTATTCGGAACTTGTACCGGAAATCACTCAAGAACCGAATTATGAGGCGGTATTGAAGGTGATTCCTAAAGCATAATAACTTAATGCTATTCTTACTAATCAATCATAAGTGGATGTATCTTTTTGATATATCCACTTATTTTTTCCGTTTTCTTATTTCTTTATTACTTTCCAAAATCTTTCTGGTAGATGAATGTTCTCTATCTCTATTGCATTCTTGAATAATGGTGCTATTTCTTCGGGGGTGAAGCCTGCAATGCCACAACCAATTTCCGTGACGAGAAAAGTCAATTCGGGATGCTCCTTGGCAAAAGCAATGAATTCATCAACATACGGACGGATTTTTTCAGGACCTCCGTGCATCGTCGGAATACCATAAGTCTGACCTTGAAGACCCACTCCTTGTCCCCAAATAGCTCCCCATTTCTTATAAGCCAAGTAAGCAGCTCCACCACCATGAGTTCCTTGCAAATTGCTCCCGAAGACGAAGATTTCACCCGGATGCAATTCAGTGATTCGATTGGATGTTGTTCTTGTTTCCATAATTTCTTGTTCTTTTTTAGTTTTGGAACAAAGTAGATTATCTTTCTTTGATTTCACAAAAGGTCTTCGTCATTTTATTAATCATCTAATTTCAATCCTCGGACGATGCGGAGCAATAGTTGGGTTCGGGAAATTACCATTTCTTATATCTCTTTTAAAAGAATTGTCACGGAATATTTCATAAAGTAATCCGCCTACATCCAAACCAAATTTTGCTCCATTATTGAATTTGAAATAAGGCACGGCAATTGGTACGGTTTCCCAGCCACCTCGAAGCGGATTATAATGACGTTGTACTCCCATTTCCATTCCAAAATGTTCGGACACCTCCATACCAATCGTCCCTCCAAAGTGATAGCTCTGTCTACCAGGTACATATCCTGAATGGTATCCACCGAAAACGTTGAATGTCAAACGATCGTTTGACTGATAAGAAAGAGTTCCTGATGCTCCAAACGATTGACCCGTGAAATGGCTCATGTGCATCTTATTGACATCTATTCCTACCGAAAATGTCCATCGAGGATTAAAAAAATGGATATACGTCAATGAAACATCATTACTTCGTCCAATTCCAGGAAGACTCTTTTGGTTCCCGGCTCCCATCAGTATTCCATACCGATGGGTAAACAAGATTCCATTGGTATCAAAATCTCCTTTGAACATAGGAGAAGGATTGGTATAATAAGGAATCATCAACGAAGTTTTTTGAAAATGAAACGTAATGGAAGAATCTGATGGAAGTGTTTTTGGTAAAGATAGATTTATCGGCTCATTTGCCGGAAATAAAAGTGGAGCCATTGACATTTCATCTGATGTTTCTTGCATCATTCGTAAACTATCCCGAACAATACGCAATGTGTCTTCTTGTGCGCAAATGTTAAGAGCAAAAGAATACATCAGTAGAAACGTAACAATTTTTCCCTTCATACAATAATGATTATATTGGATAACAAATATAGGTTGTTCTATCTAATTCAACAAACAAATCATAATCAAAATAGGAAATAATATACTTGATGACACAAAAGTTTGTCTCCCCCTTCACAAGGAGAAGGTTAAAGTGTCAACAGAAATATTGTTTCCTCTAAATAGGCTTAATCAAGAAAACGAAACCAATAGACCACCATAATTTGCCAAAAGACCTTGCATGGAACAAACATAGTCGGTACTTTTGCGTTAAATAGATTAAAGACTAAACAATTGTATGAAAACACTTTCGCTTTTGTTGGCTGCTTTTCTGATAAGCAGCTTTATCACTTCATGTGGTAAACAAGTAAAAGATACCGCTTCAATAAAGACCGTAAAGACGGATACCGTCCGCATGGAAGGTAGCCAGACGCTCTTGCAATATCCGGGAAAGGTAAAGGCTTCGGAAGACATCAGCCTCGCTTTTCGGGTGAGCGGTACGATTCGTAGTATCAAGGTTAAAGACGGACAACCGGTAAGAGCCGGTCAGCTTTTGGCAGAACTGGACCCAACGGATTACCAAATCCAACTTGATGCTACCGAAGCCCAATACAAGCAAGTAAAAAGCGAAGCCGAGCGTGTCATTGCCCTCTACAACGATGGAGGTACGACTCCCGTGGCTTATGACAAGGCTGTATATGGCTTGAAACAAATCACTGCCCTTTACGAACATCACAAGGACGAACTGGCCTATACCAAGCTCTATGCTCCTTTCAACGGATATATCCAGAAGCATTTGTTCAAGACACACGAAACCGTTGGAGCAGGTATGCCGGTACTTTCTATGGTAGGACAAGGAGCTCCTGAGGTAGAAATCAATCTTCCTGCCGCTGAATATATCCGACGCGAACAATTCGGTGATTATCAATGCATGTTTGACATTTATCCAGGAAAGGTTTATCCGCTCAAATTAATAGGTATTACCCACAAAGCCAATGCCAACCAACTCTACACCATGCGCCTGCAATTGGAAACTGAAGGACTTCCTATGCCTTCGGCTGGAATGAATACGATGGTTAGCATCCTATTGAATGATGGAGAAAGTCAAGAAATGAAAGTGGCATCTGGAGCCGTTCTTTTGAATAACGGACAATCGGGTGTATTTGTCTTTCATCCGCAAGATAGTACGGTGCAATTCAAGAAAGTTGACTTGCTTCGTCTGACTAACGATGGAAAAGCAGTTATCACTTCGTCAGATATCCAATCGGGTAATATAGTGGTTTCAGCAGGTGTACATAGCATTCGTGAAGGTGAAAAGGTGCGTCCATTGCCTGCTCAAACATTAACCAATGTAGGAGGATTGTTATGATGGATATCAGCAAGTGGGCATTCGGAAACCGGAACCTGATTTATTTCTTCATTGCCGTATTGGTAGCGGGGGGTATCCTTTCCTGTTATCAGATGAGCAAACTCGAAGATCCGGAAGTGAAGGTGAAGCTCGCCATGGTGGTTACTACTTACCCTGGTGCATCGGCGCATCAGGTGGAATTGGAAGTAACCGATGTATTGGAGAAAAGTATCCGCACCATGGGCGATATTGACAACATCGAAAGTTATTCATACAATGATTTGTCGTTGATTCAAGTGGAATTGCTCAGTACGGTGAGCGATGATAAGGTGGAACAGCATTGGGATATCCTCCGACGGAAGGTAAGCGATGCCAAAGCTTCCTTGCCTTCGGGGGCTAATTCTCCTTTAGTGAAAGACGATTTTGGAAATGTATTTGGCATATTCTATGCACTAACAGGAGATGGTATGGATGATCGGGAGTTATCCGATTATGCCGAACTCATCAAAAGGGAGGTGAATAGTATGGACGGCGTAGACCGGGTTGACTTGTATGGAAAGCGTCCCGAATGTATTAATATTTCCTTACTACAAGACCGCATGGCCAATCTAGGTGTGAAGCCTTTAGAAGTGCTTTCTACCTTGAACGGACAGAATCAAACCAGCTATACGGGTTATTACAACAATGGCGATAACCGTATCCGGGTAACTGTAAGTGATAAATTCAAGACGGTAGAGGATATCGGAAACATGCTCATCCAAGGGCATGACGATGACCAGCTCCGCCTTCGGGATATTGCCCGTATCGAGAAAGGATATGAAGAACCTGTTCGCAATGAATTGTTCTATGATGGAAATCGTTCCATTGGTATTTTGATAGCGGTATCGGGGGATGCCGATATCATCAAGGTGGGTGCAGAAGTAGAACGGGCTATGCAAGCCTTGCAAGAGAGTCGTTTTCCTGCCGGAGTGGAAATACACAAAGTCTTCAACCAACCGGAACGGGTAGGCGATTCTTTGGGTACCTTTGCCATTAACTTGATTGAATCGATTATCATTGTGATTGCCGTATTGATGCTCACCATGGGATTCAAGAGCGGACTCATTATCGGTTATAGTTTGCTGATTACCGTCTGTGGTTCATTCTTGTTTCTTCACTATATGGACGGCACTTTGCAACGCGTTTCCTTGGGTGCTTTTATCTTGGCCATGGGGATGTTGGTTGATAATGCCATTGTCATTATCGATGGGATTCTGGTGGATTTGAAAGCAGGTAAATCCCGCATGGAGGCCATGACCGCTATTGGACAACAGACCGCTATGCCGCTCTTGGGAGCTACCTTGATTGCTATCATTGCTTTCTTGCCTATCTTCCTTTCACCCGATACGGCTGGTGTCTATGTACGCGATTTGTTCATCGTGCTAGCGGTATCATTGTTGCTCAGTTGGGTATTGGCATTGGTGCATGTACCGTTGATGGCAAATCGTCGTTTATTTCCAAAGGTAGAAAAGAATGAGGGCGAAAAGCGAGAATATCCGGGAAAGATCTACGCTACCCTCCGCCTGATTCTAGGCTATGGATTGAAACATCGTTGGGGAAGTGTATTCGCCATGATAACTTTACTGATTCTTTCCGGCATCGGTTTCTTTTTTATGAAACAGGGCTTCTTCCCAGATATGGTGTACGACCAACTTTACATGGAGTATAAACTTCCCGAAGGAACCGATTCGAAGAAAGTAGCGAAGGACTTGCAAGCGATTGAATCCTATCTGAAAACCCGTGAGGAAATCACCCATGTCACTACCTCTATCGGGGGTACTCCGGGTCGATACAACCTTGTGCGAAGCATCGCCAATCCGTCATTGTCGTATGGCGAACTGATTATCGATTTTACCTCTTCCGATGCCTTGGAAGAAAACATGGATGCCATTCAGACGTATCTCACGGCTCAATATCCGGATGCTTATGTGAAGCTGAAACGATATAATTTGATGTATAAGAAATACCCCATTGAAGCCCAATTCCTGGGCCCTGATCCAGCGGTGCTTCACCGGTTGGCGGATAGTGCCCAAATCATTATGGAACGTACACCGGAAGTATGCCTCATTACGACCGACTGGAATCCTGATGTGCCCGTACTTACCGTGGAATACGACCAACCTGCTGCCCGTGCTTTGGGATTGAGTCGAAACGATGTCAGCATTTCTTTGCTTACTGCTACGGGAGGCATTCCTATCGGTACGTTCTACGAAGGCATCCATAAGGACAATATCTACCTAAAAAGTGTCAACGAACAAGGAAATCCAGTTGAAGATTTAAACAATACCCAAATCTTCTCACAACTTCCTTCCATCAATGGACTCATGGATAAGGAATTCTTTGTGAAGCTCCAATCGGGTAATTTCGACA
>SUXY01000115.1 GCA_015060705.1 Bacteroides sp.
GTAGAAAATGGTGCAATCATCACATTGTCCAATACTCCGGTAGCCGTTCGTATGGGTGAAACCAATGCGTTGGCAGAGAAGTTGAACTGCGAAGTCATTGCAGCCGATGCTACTAGCGTAGCCGATTTGGAGAACGTGTTCAAGCGTTCCATGGAAGTGTTGGGCGGACAAATTGATTTCGTTTTGCACTCTATCGGTATGTCGCCTAATGTACGCAAGCGCCGTACTTATGACGATCTCGATTATGATATGTTGGGTAAGACATTGGACATCTCGGCTGTGTCTTTCCATAAGATGATTCAGGCAGCCAAGAAGATGAACGCCATTGCCGATTACGGTTCTATCGTGGCATTGAGCTATGTAGCTGCTCAGCGTACTTTCTTCGGTTACAACGATATGGCCGATGCCAAGGCATTGCTCGAATCAATAGCACGTAGCTTCGGTTATATTTATGGTCGTGAACACCATGTACGTGTCAACACCATTTCCCAGTCGCCTACCATGACAACAGCCGGCTCGGGTGTGAAGGGTATGGACAAGCTCTTCGACTTCGCTAACCGCATGTCGCCACTCGGTAATGCTTCTGCCGAAGAATGTGCCGACTATTGTATCGTGATGTTCTCTGACTTGACTCGTAAGGTAACCATGCAGAATCTTTACCATGACGGTGGTTTCTCCAGCATGGGCATGTCTCTCCGTGCCATGGCTGCCTACGAAAAGGGCTTGGAAGAATACATGGACGAAAACGGTAATATTATTTACGGATAAATGGAAACTGCTCTGTACCTCATCCCTGTTACTTTGGGCGATACCGCTATCGAGAAGGTATTGCCGGCCTATAACAAGGAAATCATCCTCGGCATCAAGCATTTCATTGTCGAGGATGTACGTTCGGCACGTCGTTTCTTGAAGAAGGTGGAACGAAGCATCGACATCGATGAACTCACGTTCTATCCGCTCAACAAGCATACTTCGCCCGAAGATATATCCGGTTACTTGAAGCCGTTGCAGGCTGGGGCATCCATGGGTGTGATTTCCGAAGCCGGATGTCCGGCGGTGGCCGACCCGGGAGCCGATGTCGTGGCGATAGCCCAACGAAAGAACCTGAAGGTGGTGCCGTTGGTAGGTCCTTCGTCCATCATCCTTTCGGTCATGGGTTCGGGATTCAACGGGCAGAGCTTCGCTTTCAATGGATATTTGCCTATCGAACCGGGTGAACGAATCAAACGTATCAAGGTATTGGAACAACGTATTTATACCGAAAACCAGACACAGCTCTTCATTGAGACTCCGTATCGCAACAACAAGATGATGGAGGACATTGTGAAGAATTGTCGTCCGCAAACCAAGCTTTGCATTGCCGCCAACATTACCTGCGAGGGCGAATACATCAAGACCAAGACCATCAAGGAATGGCAAGGCAAGCTTCCCGACCTCTCGAAGATTCCTTGCATCTTCCTTATATACAAATAAACAAAATACCACCTTCAGATTATCAGGAAGTTCAGACTTCTTGGAAATCTGAAGGTTACAATGAAGTTCCCGTCTGAAGTTCTTTTCTGCACTTTTTCCCTGCAATCCAGACCATCCTTTTTCCTTCCATATAAATCCCATAAAGACTTTCTCAACCCCCATAATAACTTTTTATAAAAAGGTGTGCTGAGTATCAGTGGTTTAGCTGAGGCTCATATAAACTTTTTAAATGCCCGTAAAAGGTACATAATAATCTCTTATCGCCTAACTTTGTGATACGAAAACACAAAAAACAAGCGATATGAAACCTCTATCCAAATTTCTGCTTCAAGCGCTTAGCTTGATGTTCCTGTTCTCCACTTCCTGCTATCTCCCGGGAACCGAGAAAGGCAACCTCCGTTTGCTGACCATGCTTTATGCCAATCGGGAGAAGACCGAAGGGCAGAAGGTACGCTTCGGAGGCATCGACCGGAAGGACTACCAGGAGGTAGAAGGCATCCGTCGGCTTTACGCAGAAACGCATTATTACCTGATATACCCATCCGGACAGAAGGTGCGGAAGGATTTCTTCCTGCTGATGTCGGAAGATGGAGATTCCCTTATCGACTTCACCACGGTGAAGGGATTCAAGCCTTGGTGCCCATTGGAGGACATTCATCGGAAGAGTCCAAGTAGCTTGGATCTTTTCATCCGCGATGCACATAGAGAAATGGGAATACCCGACGAAGAGCCCTTCCCGTGAGTGCTGTTAAGATGAAATTTGGGACAAATGCTGATTTTCAACGAATTAGCAACATCTGCCGTTAAGGTCGTTTTTATGGTCTTCCCATGCAGATGGCTTATCTTTACAATATGAGAAAATAATAAAAGGAAACAGATATGAAAAGAACGATCATGATGATGCTTTGTCTGATAGGGATGGCGGCATCGATGAATGCACAAACCATCACCGGTAAATTGGTGGACGAAAAGAACGAACCGTTGGCGTATGCCAATGTGGTGCTTCTTTCTATGCCCGACTCTACCTTTGTAAGTGGTACCATCTCCGATGAAATGGGCGGTTTTCGCCTCTCGAAGGATGAAAAAGGGATGCTCATTCGCATCTCTTCCATCGGCTATGCCACTATATATAAAAAGGTAAACGGTGGTGACTTCGGTGTGATTCAAATGACATCGGACGCTCAGCTTCTGGGTGAAGTGGTGGTGAAGGGTAATCTTCCC
>SUXY01000037.1 GCA_015060705.1 Bacteroides sp.
TCTTTTCTTTCATTATCAAGCAATTAACGTTCTGGCACGGTTTTTGCTGTATAATAAATATAGTAACGAACGAATTTTAGTATCTTTGAAACATGATTAAGCACTACTTGACAGTTGCCATACGCAACCTTTTGAAGTACAAGATGCAGAACCTCATCTCCATCGGGGGATTGGCGGTAGGCTTGTTCTGCTTCTGTGTATGTTTCTACATCAGCCGATTCATCGGCAGTGTAGACGAATGCTTTGAGAACCATGAACGCATTGCGGAAGTGTATTCTATTGAAGAAGAAAGAGGAATACCATTTAGCGGTGTATCCGGTAAGTTGCTGACAGAATTGCGTCAACGGAACTGGAAAGGTGTAGAAGCTTTTACCATTCTGGCCAAGCCTTTCAACAGAGAATACCATGTGATTCAGGAAGACGGAAAGACACTACCTTATCAACTGAACATGATGGAGGCGGACACTCTTTACAACAAGTTCTTCACTCCCACTTTTCTGACCGGCAGTTGGAAGCAAGCCAGCCAGACACGCAATGCCATTCTCTTGACAGAGCATACTGCCATCAAGATGTTCCGGGATATACATCAAGCCATAGGCCAACAAATCGTATTACCTAGGAAACAATTCTCCGAAGGTTCAGTAACCTACACCGTTCAAGGTGTCATCGAAGACCTTCCGGAAAATACCAGCATGAACTTCATGCGCACCATAGACATGCTGACGATAAATGATGAAGACGGATACGAAAGTTTGCCCAGTGCGGACATGCTCTTACACCTTGTCTATGCTTTTCTGGAAGAAGGCTATACCGCCGATGACTTGAAAGAAACCTTCCAAACGGCCGATTACCGGTTCAAGTCCTTCGGCGAGGAGCATCCTGTACTGGCCAAACCTCTCGGGAAAGACCATAGTCAATCGGAAATAGCAAGCATCATGGCACTCGTTACCGGTATGGTGGGTTTGCTGATACTGCTTGCTGCTTCCCTGAATTTCTTCCATTTTCAGACGGGAAGTTTCCTGAACCGCGGACGTGAATTCAGTATCCGCAAGATATTGGGAAATACCACCTCGGGATTATTCTGGATGCAGTTTGTGCAGATTGCGATCGTCATTTCAGTAGCAACCTTGATTGCCGGTTGCCTGATAGAATTGACTTCTCCTTTCTTGCAGATTTCCCTCTTCCGCTTCTCTATCCAAATGGGTAAGGAAGAGCTGCTCCAGCACCTCATTCAGTACATGGGATGCCTGCTTGTTCTTACTGCTTTGGTGGCCTTCTGTATCGCCATCTACATCCGTCGGGCTACCATGCAGGTCAGCTTGCACGGATTGGGAAAGGTGAACGGAAAGAAACGTTTGCGCAATACCCTGTTGGGAGTCCAGTTCTTCATCTGCTGGCTGTTTGTATCCATGACGGCAGGACTTTACCTGCAATCAGAAAAGACTTCTTCCAGCATATTCAACACCCTATCCCGTGCAGAGAAGGAAGAAATCATCACCGTTCCACTGGATTACCAGTTCTTAAAAACGGAAGACAGGCAAATTATCGTCAACAATATCCGTCAACATGCCGGTATCAAGGATATTCTGTTCACGAATTGTAGATTCCAAACCGGCAGAGTGGACGCAATGTTTGATGCTCCGGATGGTAAGAAAAGATACGAAACCCGTATCATGGGAGTCACTTCCAACTTCGCCGACTTCATGAACATCGGACTGGAAGGACAGACCACCCAAAAGGCAGACGAGATTCTGATTAGCCGTAACTTCGTCCCCCAAATCCAGGAATCTCCAATAGGAAAAACCCTATACAACTATAAAAACAATGGATTTACCATTACCGGTATCCTCGATGATATAACCGACTATGTGTATGCCGATGGTTATGGTATTGCGGACTATAAAACTGTCTATTTCCATATCGACGAAACCATGGAAGGATATTATGGTTATATCAAATGCTATCCTGGAAAGGAGCAAGAAGTGAAAGAATGGATAGAGTTAAAACTTCGTGAAGTATTACCAGCCAGTGTAGAGCCCCAAACCAGCACTTTACAAAAGGACATCGAAGAAAATCAGGCATTGGAAAACAACCTGAAAGGCATCATCCTGTTCTTCTCCTTCGTGTGTCTCGTCATTACCTTGCTAGGGGTTTATTCAGCTATAACCCTCGACACCGAACGTCGGCAGAAGGAAGTGGCTATCCGTAAAGTGAACGGTGCTGGACTGAAGGAAATCATCATGCTTTTCGTCCGATTGTACATCTGGTTGTTGGGCATCAGTGCTGTTCTTGCTTTCCCGATAGTCTATGTGATACTCCAGCAATGGAAGCAGATGTACTCGGTATTCTTCGACCACGGCATCCTCTATTGGGGAGGTATCTTACTAGGAGTAACACTCATTACGGCATTGACGGTCATCTTCCGCATCCTGAAGATTGCCCGTATCAATCCGGCAACCATCATCAAAAATGAATAACAAATAATTAGTAACAACATTAATACATACCATTATGATTAAGACAACAAACTTACAGAAGATTTTCAAGACAGAAGAAGTGGAAACTTGGGCTTTGCACGATGTAAGCCTCGAAATCAAGGAAGGCGAATTCGTTGCGATTATGGGACCGTCCGGTTGCGGTAAGTCAACTTTGCTGAACATCCTCGGCTTGCTCGACAATCCGACCAACGGTACATACGAACTGAACGGTACCGATGTATCAAAGTTCACCGAAGCACAACGCACCAGCTTGCGCAAGGGTGTCATCGGTTTCGTGTTCCAGAGCTTCAACCTTATCGACGAACTGAACGTGTACGAAAACATCGAGCTTCCGCTCCTCTACATGGGTGTACCTGCCGCTGAGCGCAAACGCCGTGTGGAAGAAGCCATGGAGCGCATGGCCATTGCCCACCGTGTAAAGCACTTCCCGCAACAACTCTCAGGTGGTCAGCAACAACGTGTAGCCATTGCCCGTGCCGTGGTAGCCAATCCAAAGCTTATCCTTGCCGACGAACCGACCGGTAACCTCGACTCCAAGAACGGCAAGGAAGTGATGGAACTCCTTACCCAACTGAACAAGGAAGGTACTACCGTAGTCATGGTAACCCACTCACAACACGATGCCGGTTATGCAACCCGCACCATCAACTTGTTCGACGGACAGGTGGTGAATACAGTAAGAATGTAAGTCCTACTTGTAGATAAAAAAGTGCCGATAGCTATTCACTATCGGCACTTATTTGTTAAATCCGATGCTTACCCGAAGTGAGCTCTATCGGTTCTTTATGATTAGGTAATACGACCGTTGCTGTAGTACCTACCGGTACAATGACATCCAACGTCAGTTTATCGCCTTCACGCTTCCACTCTACTGACAACTCGCCATAAGGAGTATCCTTGGAAGACTTGACCCAATCGATACCTTCTACCAACTGCGGACGCACATAGAAGTGACGATAACCCGGAGCAGCCTCATCGGGAGTGATACCGGCCAATGCCTGAATGAACCAACTGCCAATAGCGTTATAACAATTATGAAGTTGGCTACGCTCTCCATCCCATTCTTCCCAAGTTAAGGTAGCCCCATTGTCAATCATATAAAGATAGCCCGGATAGGTGCGCTTCTTCAACATGCCATATACATATTCCGCTTCCTGATTTTGAATGGCCCATTGAGTAAGAATGGAGATACCCACCAATCCGGTAGCAATGTGACCATTGAAACGTCCGGCAGATTCTTCAAACAAAGCATCCTTTACATCTGCCATCAAAGAAGATGGAGTTGCGCCCACCAGCATCGGATAAATCATATCAATTTGTGAACTGCTGGCGTAACGACGATTCTCAGCATCAAAGAATACTTCATGAATACGTGTCTTCAACGCCTCCTGCTTCTGCTGGTATTCCGGTATATCCACCTCCTTGCCCAAGACCTTGGCTATTTTCGCCATCATGCCATAGCAATCGGACAAGAAACAATTGTTGACAATATCAATGGATGCAGGATCTTGCGGATTGATGCCCATAGGAGGAACCCAATCGCCCAAGTACCAACCCCGATATTCCGTATTCGGCCATTGCTTCAACAAGCCATCCACCTGATAGCTTTCGGCATAGCCCAACCATTTCTGCATCACCGGATAATAGCGTTCCATCAATCGCATATCTCCATAATTCACATACGTTTGCCAAGAAGCCGGAATGATGAAACCACACCAATACGGACCACCACCGGCAGTATACGGATTAGGCGCCGTATGAGGCATACCACCATCCTCACGCTGGCAGTCGCTCCAAGCCTGCATCCAGTTCATGTAGAGCGGAGCCAAGTTGAAGAAGGTTTGGGCGGTTACTGCCGAAGCATTACCGTCACCACCATAACCGAGACGCTCGATTTGCGGACAATCGACAATGTATCCACCCAAGCTAAGGGCTTCTAAAGTATTGTATGTCATCTGATAGATAGCATTCATGTCTTCATCCGAACAAGCGAAGGTAGCTTCCCCACTATAATCGGTATGAACCAAACTGGCTGTAATGTCCGACAAAGGAAGGGCTTCTTTCAAGCCTATCAACTTCAAATAGCGATAGCCTTTGTAGTTGAACTTGCTGGAGAAAGCACCATTTGCCTTTCCATTACCTATATAATAATCGGTATAGAGTCCTTCGCGGAAACCTACACTATCGGTCAAGAAATAGTCATCGTAATGCAATTCCACTTGTGCGCCTTCGGCTACCACCGGCATCTTCACTTCTGTGAAACCTACGAAGTTGGTACCCATATCGTAGATATACCAACCGTCTTCGTCCTGCTTCACACTTACCGGATGGAATGAACGGATTTTCTTATTCAACTCGCACATCTGTGGAGTAGCCTGATGAGCCGGAATCTCTGCAACAACAACCGGCTTCCATGCCAATGTAGCCAATGTCTCCGGCATCAAGTCGGCAGGTGTAGTACGTGCATCCACGGTCTCACCACCCATCTGATGAGGAAGCCAAGCACCAAAGGTTCGGCGTCCGCTTTCAGCCGATTGCCAAGTGGCATCGGTAGCAACAAGAGTTTCCACACCTTGCGGAGTGAGTACATCCATTTGGGCACGAACATAAGGTCCGCCCGGAACCACCGCCTTGTTGTGCGTCTGATACCAACCGATACCCGTCCAAAGTACCAATTCGTTCTCACCTTTCTTCAACAACGAGGTGACATCGTAGGCAACAATCTGCGAGCGCTTACCAAACTGACTCACGGCCGGAGCCAACACAGCATCGCTCACAGCACGACCATTCACATACGCTTCATGATAGCCCAATGAGTTAACGTACAACAAAACCGTTCCTTCTACCGGATTGTATGTAAACTGCTTTCTCAACAACGGAGCGGACTGGCTCTTCTGATCATCCTGTTCCACCCCAATGAAAGAAGCATTTCCAGCCCAATCCTGGTCGCTTAAAAGACCGATACCAAACAATGTCGGCTTACTCCAATCAGAAGCCTTATCGTTCTGATTCCATACACGTACTTTCCAATATGCCAACGAACGGGAAGCAAGCGGGTTTCCTTCGTAACCGATACCAATAGACGCAGCATCCGCCACCTTACCTGTATTCCATAAATCGGCATCCTCTTCATTAAGTTTATCCAATGAAGTGGCTACTAAAATCTGATAGGCAGTAGAAACTGCCCCCTTCTGCTTACTGGACATCTGCCAACTGAAATGCGGTGATGTATTGTCAATAGCCAGAGGAGATTCCAGCATTTCGCACTTCAAGCCACCAATGGTAAGTAAAGAAGAATCCTGGCATGCGGTAAATACACATGCCAAGACAACACTCAATAATTGATTAAATATTTTCTTCATAATTTCTATTTATTTGAACGAAAGGACTGCAGCAAAGCCACCATTACGAGCCATCTTCACACGAATGGTCTGTCCTTTCTTCACTTCCTGTTCACGTTTTACATAATGCATAGCCTGCTTATTGGCATTTACACCATCTTCATAAGATACCATCTTCCAAGTACTTCCTTCCGGCAAGAAATTGAGCGGTAATTCGAATACACGTTCCTTTTCCTTGTTGTTGGTCATACCACCGATAAACCACTTGTCTCCCTTACGTTTCGCTACAATGGCATACTCACCGACCTTAGCAGCCAATGAAACAGTTTCATCAGTAGGAAGAGGAATACTAGCCATAAAACGGGCACAATCTTCTTCCCGATAATACATTGTCGGATTATCCACCAACATCTGAAGACCTGTTTCAAAAAGGACAAACAATGCCATCTGATAAGCACGGGTACCGATACCACCACCATTGTAATGGGTAGAAAGATAATACTCCGGTTGGAATGTATTGATTACACCAGGTGTATAGTCCATTGGTCCTACTGCATTTCTCATAAATGGATAGAAAATGCTGTTGTCCGGTGTACAACCTCGGTTCTGTTCCTGACCTCTCACCCCTTCATATGAAAGTACATTCGGATACTTGTATTCCAAACCTGCCGGTTTGAATGAACCATGGAAATCGATGAACAATCGATGCTTGGCAGCTTCGGCAGCCATGCGTTCGTAATAGTCCACCATCCATTGGTCACTTCTATCCATGAAATCAATCTTCACACCCTTTACACCCCATTCGGCAAACTTGGCAAAGAGTTCCGGATGATTTTCCGCACACAACCAGGTAAGCCAAAGAATGACACCCACATTCTTTTCCTTTCCATAACGGATAAGTTCATGCAAATCTACTTTTTCATTCGGAGTATAAGGATCGATTGTACTCTTTGCCCATCCTTCGTCCAACAAAACATATTGTGCACCAAACTTCGAAGCAAAATCAATGTAATACTTATAAGTGTTCGTATTGCATCCACCTTCAAAATCTACATCCGTACCAAAAGGAGTGGCGCCATTCCACCATTCCCAAGTAGTAAGCCCAGGCTTGATCCAAGAAGTATCTTCAATCTGACTCGGTTCGGCCAAACGGGCAGTCATGGTGTTTTCAATCAATTGACCATCTTCCTTTGTAATTACAAAGTAACGCCATGGGAAACCACGCTTACCGGATGTCTTGGCTATGTAATTTGCATGTTTCACTAACTTCAAACTACGGTCACCGTTTTCACCGAATTCAATCGGGCACTTAGGAAAAGCCGAAGAAAGACCATGATTCGTTGAAGGCGCCAAGAACATGTGCGGATAATCCGAAACAGACGATTCGCTGATTAGAATTTTATGACCATTCTTTGCTTCGATCAACATCGGAAGCAAAGTTACCCCTTTCTTGTCCTTCCATTCACTATACTTCGGATGTTCATAAAACAACTCATAGTTAGTTCCAAAGTCACTGGAATGTTGGATGTGCATCTGATAGTCTTCCGGAAAATCCACCTGAAAGAGTTCTTCATTCACTTCCACTTCACCCTTCTTATTCGTCATGAAACGATAAGCTACACCATCATCAAAAGCACGAAATTCAACCGACCAATTACCACTGAACTTCAACAATAACTGATTATAATGGTTACGGATAGTGGAGAACTTGAAAGGTACCACCGGATGAATATTTTCGTCTACCATACGAGACGTACTCTTGGTTACATGCGGGTTCATTCCCAACACTTGTTTGCCTAACTGCAGCATCATGGTTCCCTTTTCCAACAAAGTTTCCTCTCCGTAAAGAATGTCGTATTGAATCTTGTCGGATACTTTCACATTCATTTTAATCTCTCCATTTGGAGAAACCAACTGATAGGATTTCTGACCGTATGCCAATAAAGCCACACAAAGAACAAAACATAAACTTAAAATCTTTTTCATAGTATTGTACTTAAGATTATTCGTGCAAGTTACGTGAGCGCAAATATTCAATCATAAGCTGCGGGCGATCTGTCTGAAGGATACGTGCACCCAATGTATCAATCATGTATCCCCAAGTTCCATCCGGATCTTCTACCGCCTTATCATCATTATGACCGGCACAGAGCCAATCCCAAAGGGTATTGTACCAAATCAAGGCACGGCCCTTCAACGCCTTTTCCAACTTGGCAGGAACTTCACTTTCCAGATTGCTCCAGCAAAGTTCGAATGCAACCGGCTTCAGGTCGTTCAAGAAATCGTAGACGGCTTGTTCCGATTCCGGATTGTTGATAGTGACTACCGGCATGTAGATCACCTTATCCAGGTATTGACCAAACTTTTCTTTCACTTCCTTGGCAGGTTGACCGCCCTTCATCACAATCAAGTTGGTGGTTCCAGTCTTTTCCAACAAAGCGAACACTTCGTCAAAATAGCGGTCGGCCTTGTCCAGATTAATCATGATACGGTCCTTGCACGCAAGGAGAGCATCTTCCAGCTTCGGCACCTTATAAGTGGTTACATTGCCTTGATGGTCTTTCAAGTTCAACTTAGCGATTTCTTCCCAAGTGGTCTCGGCAATGTCTCCACTACCTGTGGTGGTACGGTCCAGGTTATGGTCGTGCATCAGGATGAGCACACCGTCCTTGGTGCGCTGCACATCTATTTCAAGCATGTCCACCCCCATATCGATGGCGCTGTTGATAGCCTCCAACGAATTTTCAGGATAGTTGCGCCAGTCGGCACGGTGAGCCACCACAATAACACTACTTTCATCGCAAGTCAGGAGCTGTTCTCTGATTCTTTCGGCTCTAGTCTGAGTCGGTTGTTCGGTGCATGCAGTCAATGTACAAAGGCATGCAAAAAGTAAAAACAATATCTTTTTCATTCTGTCACTCCTTCTTCTCAGGTTCTACAAATTTCAATCCTTTCAATACCAATGTATCGGTCTTGTCCTTCACTACCTTCATCGTCCAACCAAAATCCTTTTTCCACCTTAATACCCGGGTCAATCATATATACGCTCTTGAAGTTCTTGGAGTGTAGATAATCATTCAGTTCCTTCGGATTGGAGAATCCTTTCGGATCGAAAGTGAAGATCTTGAACTTATCCATGTAATGAATATCCATCCAGATCACATCGCTCGGTATTTGGTGATGACGCAAGGTATCTGCTATCTCCTTCACACTAGTATCCGGATAATAACTGAATCGGCATTGCTGATAACCCAACGCCCACATCGGTGGCAACTCCATGTTTCCTGTCAAATCTACCAACGCTTGCATCAAAGCCTTAGGCGATTCCTTTTCAATCACCACCACACGGAAGGCAGGGCCCAGACCGGTAAACACCACGTCCTTGTCGGAAGTCATCTTGCCGCGCCAAGTATTGTCGGCAATGATACCGAATGCCGAACCATCCGGACGCAAGCCCATGATCCAAGGATGGCTTTGATAGAGATGAGTACCATTGTCAACATGGTAATATGGGTTGTCCATGTTCCAGAACTCGATGGTTTTTCCGTTTCTACGAAGCGAGCCCCATACTTCACCGCCTCCATAGAGGTCTACATCTTCTCCCACATGGAGAGTCACCACTTGTTCCTTACCCGACTGGCTGTACATCGGTCGAATTTTCCAATCCGACGGGACTTCTCCTATCGGATAAAGCTCTTGTTCAAAGATAGGCGAAGGGGCATGAGCCGAAGCATCATACTGGGCAGGGTAAAACACCGCCACTCCCGGAGCTGACATATAGGAATGTTGTGCCTTTCCTGTCCATGCCAACATACCTACCAACAATGTCAATAATGTCTTTTTCATATAGTATTATTGTTTAATTATTTCACTTCCCCTTTCAGAATCAAAGTATCCCCACAATCTTCAATTTCAAAAAGGTGCGCCCGCTCCAAACCACCTCCATTAGGAGAATGTAAGACCAAACGGAGATTACCTTCAAAAGTTTTGAATATCATGCCATGACCACCATCCTTTTCAAAGAGAGGTTCTTTCTGCTGACGCCACGGGCCAAACACTCTTCCGGTAGCTGATTCGGCGATACCAATAGCATAACTGCCGTTCTTGAAGCTCGACCAAATCATCAGCAGTTTACCGGTCTTTGTACGATAAAGGAAACAACCGTCTGTTACATAGGTACGTTCACCATTGGCAAAGTTTCCACCAGTCGACCACTCAGCAGCCGATGCACAGAACAAGCGGACAGGCTGACCGGCAGGAGCCGACAAATCAGGCTTCAGTTCTACCATTTCCATGGTACCGTCCATCAATTCCACCCATTCATGACAATAAATCATATATGGAACTCCATTCTCCACCCATAAAGTACCATCCAGACACATCTGTCCCATCGGTGTATGCGGCAGTTTGTTCTCAAATGCCTGAAACGGTCCTTCCGGACGATCTGCCCAATAAATTTGAGTAGCCCGATGTACATATGATGGATGCCCTTCCTTGGGGGCCTTCCATACGATGTCGCTGTTCATGGTCGCAAAAAGGTAATACTTTCCGTTGTAGCGATGCACTTCCGGTGCCCATACCGTACCGGTCAACCAATTGTCTCGGGGAACATCGAATACACGCACAGGATCTGACCATGTCTTTAAATCCTTGCTCTTATATGCAACCATACCACCATAAGTGACTCCATTCTCTACGATCGGTGAAGTAGCATACATGTAATAAACCCCTTCTTCTGCGACAGGCAGGATAAAAGGATCGCGGATATAAATATCCTTCAACATGAGATTTTGTGCGAAAGCACCGACGGTCGCACAATAGGTTAAAAATAAAAATAGACTTTTTTTCATATCTTTCTTATTTATCCAATAATTCCAATCAAGGAAGCGCAAAGAAATAATGTCCGGAGCCTACCAAAAACTTCACATAACCCGCCTCATAACCGATCGGTTTCAATCCGTTTTCATTCTTGACAGCCTCTATAGTCGAAGCCGGAACAAGTATCTCTGCCGTCGTATTGACCGGTATTTCTACTTCCAATGTCTTCAACATATCCTCTTCTGCAGTCCACTTGGCAGCCACTCTCCCGTAAGGAGTCAAAGTAGACACCTGCATATGATCAAATCCACCACCCGGATGCGGCTGAATGACCATCTTCTTGAATCCGGGAACCACTTCGCGGATACCCACTGCACTCCGATACAACCAGTCGCCAATCGCTCCATACGAATAATGGTTGAAGGAATTCATGCCTTCCAAGATGGAGCCGTCGGGCTGGATGCTGTTCCAACGTTCCCAAATAGTAGTAGCCCCCTTCCTCACGGAATAAATCCAACTCGGACAAGTTTCCTGCAACAATAGTTTGTAAGCCATATCACTACGACCATATTCTGTCAAAACATTACAAATATAAGAGGTACCCAAGAAACCGGTCGTGATATGATTACCATATCGCTTGATGTTTTCCACCAAACGGTCTACTGCCTGTGCCCTCAAATACTCCGGAAGCATCTGGAACTGCAAAGCCAGAACGTATGCCGTCTGTGTATCGGAACTGATCAATCCATTCGGAGTGACGTATTCATCCATGTAAGCCTTTCTGACCTTCGACGCAACATCCGCATAATAATCCGCATCTTCCAGCTTGCCCAACAGCTTGGCAGTACGACAAACGATGTCAGCAGAATTGGCGAAGAAACATTGCGCCACCAGATGACTGCTTGTCACAGCCGACTGACCACCCGGATCATTGCTCAACGAATAGAAAAGCCAATCGCCATAGTGACTACCATTGTTCCACAACCATCCCCTATCCTTGCTTTGGCTGACCATATAATCTACCCAGCCCTTCATGCTGTCGTATTGCTGTTCAAGAATCTGAATATGACCGTAAGCCATGTAATGATTCCACGGAACAATGGTTGCCGCATCTGCCCAACCCGTTGCAGCCGTGCGATAATCTCCGGCACAATACGTGTCAGGGATGACTCTTGGCACTCGTCCGTCCGAACGTTGTTCCACTTTCAAATCACCCAACCACTTGTTGAAGAAATTATCTACCCTACCTAAGAAAGAAGCGGTACGAAAGAATACTTGTGCATCACCCGTCCAGCCCAAACGCTCGTCACGCTGCGGACAATCGGTCGGCACATCCACAAAGTTATCCCAGAATCCCCATTCGATGTTGTGTTGAAGTTGGTTGATTACCGGATTGGAAGAGCTGAACTCGCCTATTCGGTCAAAACCCGAGCACACAGGGATGGCTTCAAAATCTTCCAAACGGAGTTCTCCTTCCAGCCCCTCTACCTTAATATATCGAAAACCATAGAAAGTATGCCGGGGTTCGAACGTTTCCTGCCCTTCACCATTCAGGATAAACAAGCTGGTTGTCTTGGCCGAGCGCATATTAACTGTGTAGAAATTACCTTCCTTATCCAACACTTCCGCATGCGTAATGAGAACCTGATCCCCCTTCTTGCCCGACAGCTTCACACGCTCCCAACCCACGATGTTCTGTCCGAAGTCTATGACCTTTTCCCCTTTCGGAGTAACAATCAATTTCTTTGCCGGAATAGGCTGATAAGCTTGTACCGGTTCATTCACCGTCGGCACAAGATGATTCATCGGCATGTCCACCACTTTCGCCTTCTGCTTCCACACGGTTTGTGGATGATTTGTAGCCCAGGATGAATCAATCAGTCGGGCATCGATGGTCTGGCCGTCGTAGATATTGGCAAAGGTAATGCCACCCGCCTTGACGGATGTATCCTCACCCGGCACGCAACATTCCCAACTGCCGTCGGTTACGACACAGCTTCGGGAACCGTTCATGTATTCGATATTGACCTGCATCAACAAGGAAACATCGTTGCCGAATCTATAGCGGTGCTTCGGGTCGCCGGTATTCATGCCCCCGCTATACCATCCCGGTGAAACGGTCGCAGCCAATGTATTCTTTCCTTTCTGCAACAAATCCGTCACATCGTATGCCTGGTATTGCAGACGTTTGTTATAGCTGGTCCAGCCTGGAGTCAGCTCGTAGTTCCCAACTTTCTGTCCATTAATGAAAGCCTCGTACAAGCCGTGTGAAGTGACATACAACGTCGCTTTCTTCACCTCCTTCGAAATGGATTTCGTCTTTCTGAAGTAAGCAGGAAGAATGGTGTCCGATGCCGTAATCCATCGGGCTTTCCAATCACTAGTCCGAATACCCGTCTGCCATCCGGCAACCGACTCTTCGGTCACGTTCCCATGATTGTCCCACACCTGAAGCGTCCAGGTATATTCGGTATCGGGCATCAATTTTCCTCCGTAGGGAACACCTACTGAGCGGTCTGTTTCCACCTTTCCGCTATCCCATACGTTCTGTCCTCCGGCATGGACTACAATCCGATATGCACGCTGAACGGTTCCCGCCTTATCGGAAGCGAGTATCCAACTGAAAACAGGAGACCGGTCAGAGTCTATTCCTAACGGACTTTCCAGTTCGTTGGTACGCATGATGCTTATCCGGGTTGGTGAAAGGCTTTCCGAAAAGCTAAACCAATCCATACCCAACAACGTTTCTTCCGGTTTTTCGCCTACAAACTCCATCCATACGGCATGTACTCCCTTCACATCACCACAGGCAGCTTCATAGTCCTGCCAATCTTTTCCTGCAGGAATGGACAATCTACAGATTTCCGGTCCATCAGGAGCATCTGTACGCACAATCACCGTACCTCCCGCCATCGACTTCAAACGGATACAGAAACGTTTCATTCCGTTTTCACCGAAATCCAAGTATTTCCATGCCGCCATATCTCCAGAGCGTATCTCTCCCAACTCTTCCCGATAACCGGCATTCTCCTTCAAACGGATACGTACATTCCCTTTCAACTGACAGGCTTTGGCAGCATCCACCTTCAGGCTGGCATCCAACGGTCCTGCCGCACCCTGCGAAGTCATTTCCACTTCATCAATGGTGCCGTCTTCGTTAAAACGGATAGGTTCCAGACAAGCCTTCCGCATGGCACGGCTGGCATGAGTAGAACGATGGTAAAGCACATACCACTGACCGTTGAATTCCACTATCGATCCATGATTATTCCACGTTTGCGGATCACATCCGGCATTATCGACAATGATTCCTTTGTACTCGTAGGGGCCCATCGGTGAAGTACTCATGGCATAACCCAAACAAGTAGGCCGTCCTTTCCGGCTGATGTCGGCATAGATGAAATAATAGTATTTACCACGCTTGATTACATAACTACCTTCGTGAAAGCCATGCTCCTTCTCCGTCAAAATACTATCCTTCATGGTCGACCAGTCGAGCGTTTTCAAATCCGCATTCATACGTGCTCCCTTGGCAGAGAACTGTCCCCAGAAATAGTATGCCTGTCCATCATCGTCTATAAAGATATTGGGGTCAATCTGTTTCGGTCCCTCTATCTTTACACCATCACGGAAAGGACCGACAGGAGAATCACTCGTTGCCACGTATTCCTCACCATTCGGAATGTCATAATACAAATAGTAACGACCGTCTTTATAGATGGCATCAGGAGCGTACAATGTTTCCTTCCATTGGAAAGACTTGCGATGCAACGTCCAGTCCTTCAAATCATCCGTGGAAAGAACATGATAAGTTTTCGAGCAATAGGAGCCTGGAACAGAATCAGTCGAACCATAGACATAAAGTTGCCCATCTTGCCAGACACGAGCTGTAGGGTCGGCAATATAGACTCCCATGGGGGAAATCGGATTTTGTGCTGCTACCCACAAAGGCAGCAGCATCAAGATTCCGAACAGTGAGAAAGTTCTATTCTTCATTACACTTTTAGTCTGATTCTATTAAAATTTCAAGGTTACAGGACCCAGCAAGCCGTAGTTCTTCAAAGGAGCATTCGCTTTAGGTCCTTCGATAGTCCAAGTCTTGCGGTTGGCTTCAGGCTGTGCAGCATCGAACGCCAAGCGGTTGAACCATGTGCTGGTTACTTTCACCTGCAAGGTGTTTTCACCTTCCTTCAACGCATCGGCTATATCCAAAGCAAAAGGCTTACACCACAAGGTTCGCAACTTCTGTCCGTTCACACTTACCTCTGCAATCATATCCACTTCACCCAAGTCAAGCAACACATGCTTGCTATCACCCTTCCAGTTGAATGTTGTAGTATACATTATACTACCGGAGAATGCTTTTCCTTCTTCAGACATCGGCAGTTCACACCATGGCATCAAAGCTTCTGTTTCCAACTGAGCCGGTGCACCCCAACCTTCCGGGAACTGGAGTGACCACTTACCATCCACGTTTTGTGTCTGACTGTATGCCACCTTTTCCACGTTCTGTTGCTGCTTGTCCTGACGGAACACCACGAAACAAGAACCCGCTTTCGGCAACTCCAGTTCCACCGTAACATACTCACCTTGACGGGATGCATTCAATGGAGTAACTTCGCCAGTCACCGGATTCCAGCATTCGGCAGCACCTTCTGCACGGAATGTCACCTTACCCTGGAAGGACTGTTGCTTTTCCGGAGTGACAAAGTACCAATCAGCTCCTTCTACCTGACGGTGCAACCAACGCACATCGCCCTGTACATCCGGCTTCATGCCGAGCATCTTCAATGCTTCTTCCAACGAAACACCACTGAGCAGACGACCCTTACCAATGGCAGTTACCTGACCTTGCTGAGCCTTGCCCCAAATATCGTTTACAACTTGGTCAAAACGCTGTTGGGCTTGTTCGCCACCCTTCAAGCCGGCCAATCGCTTAGGAGCATTCGCCACTACGGTTGCCCCTTCCTGAATCATTTGACAGATACGTTCCAATGTTTCCGGACGCATGCGCTTGTTTTCCGGAATCCAGATGAAACGATAAGACAAGCCTTCCGGAGTCATCACCAAACCATCCTTCACACTCAGGCGGTTCAACAACACATCCGGATTGCAATAATCGTATTTATATCCTTCCGGGAACGGATATTCCTGATTAGGCTTATGGCTGATTTCATCACCCAAATACCACAACACATCCGATACCGAACGCCCTCTTTCCAACAGATAGCTGCAACGTGCCAAGTATGTGGTAAATTCTTTCATGTACGGCCACCAGGTCTGTCCTCTCAAGAACGGAGTACCAATCTTGCTACCCATGGAAGTACCTGGAGGCAAGAAACCGATTTGTGGATTGTGTGTATAGGTATGGAACACATTATGTGTAACTCCTTCGATGAAATGATAGTCCGCATAATCCTTCAGGAATTCAAAATGCTCGTTCCAATGGAGGTCAAAAGCGGTAAACGATTCGGCAGCCACACGAGGTTTGCCATACATACGGGCAGCCGAGGCTGTCGGCTTGATAGGCTTGAAGTTCAAGGAACCTACATAACCTGTAGAATACGGATGCCAGAACTCACACATCGGGAAATCAGCATACTTGAAATATTCCATGATGTCTGCTGGGAACACATCGCCCGCTGCTGTTTCATACACCACTGTCAGCCCTTGTTCGTGTCCCAATTCTGCCATGCGACGATAGAACTTGTTGGCAAACAAATCGCCGATGACAGTACGCCAGTCGAGCAAGAAACGGGAAGTAGTTTCCGGATTGTCTATGACATAACCCACCAAAGCAGGAAGCCAAGAACGCAATTCATATCCCATCCGTTCGCCGAACTCGCCTTCCATCTTCTGTGTCCAAGTCTGTGAATAGCATTCCCAACTATCCAGCAACATACCGTTCAACATGCCACCTTGCAATGTACCGTTAGTCAACTTACCAATGTATCCGGCAAAGTGTGCTTCAGGACCTTCGGTAGAAAGTTTGTCACATTCCCAACCCGTACCCGCTTCTGGAGCTGGTCCGTTCTTTCGTCCTTCGTTCACATGACCGAAACGAAGAATGGTCCATGATTTTTCATCCGGTGCTTTCCACGACAGCTTACCGTCAGCCGTCATATATTGCGTAATGTCCAGCACATCGCTCTTAGTCAAATAGGCAGATGAGCTTTGTACAATATCATCAGCAGAACGTTCGAACGCACGCAAATCCCATGCAGCTTCACTCTGCCAACTGTTCTTGTGAGCAGCACTCCAAAGCTTGATGCGGTTCATGTTCATACCATACTTATTCTGGAACTCGATACGACAACCCACAGCATCCTTCACTTCCGGACAAGCAAAAGTAATAGGATGATGATCCTGCCAACTGCTAGGAGGCAACTCGGCATCCACAATAGCATGCTTACTGCCATCGGCCATCAAGGCATACGCCTTCACATGAATATTCGGTTCAAAAGACATCGAGTGATTGAAATCCTGGACGGACGGAAGTTCTATGGAACGTACCGTAGCCGGTTCCTTGAACTTCACCTCTACCCAATGCGGTTCTCCTTCCTTTGCAGGTGGAAAGCCTACATAACTCTTCTTTCCTTCCATCAATTCCTTCCATGGGAAATTACCGTCACCTTTCACCTGAGTCCATTCCAAAGGCTTACCGGTATCTCCTTCCGGAGTAGGAAAAGCCAATACGGCGATATCCCGATAGTCACGCCATTCTTCCTTGTTGGGCTCGGGTACAGCAAGCACCTCCTGAATATCCTTGCCAAACACATCGGCACGACTATACACAATGGTACGCATCGCATTTTCCGGTTTAATCCATGGTCCACCGGACATCGCCCAACCCGGACAATTCTGCATGGTGAAACGCAAGCCCAAACGTTTTGCCTCTTCAGCCGTATGCTTCACGGCAGCATCCCAATGCTCGCTCAAGCACGCAATGCTATCGGTCGTAGCCGGCCATCTTCCTCCAAACTGTCCATGAAACAATTGTACGCCTGAAATACCAGCGGCAGCAATCGCTTCCAAGTCGGCAGTGATACCTTCATGAGAAACATTGCCCCCAATATAATGAAACCAAGTTTCCGGATAGTGTACCCGTTCGGGTGAAGCAAACGCCTGCACATCGTATTCTCCAAAAGGACGCAACATCTCCTCCATAGTCGGGAAAGCTTTTATCATCTCCTCCTTGTCGGAGACTATAGATTGACAGGAAGTTGCCAATACGGCAACTCCCCAAACGGCTAACAATGTGTATTTCTTCATAAGCTATTTTGTTATGGCAACTGAGTCAATCGCAATGACTTCACGTGTGCCTTATCCAAATCAATATTGATGTTGATATTCTTTTCCAAATAACGGAGAGCCAACTGATGAGAACCTTTCTTCAGATAAAGCTTCACAGGAGTAGACCAACCGTAATTCTTCCAATCATCCAATCCTCTTTGCGGGAAAACCATGGTAGTGAAATTTTTACCGTCTACATACAATTGACGGTTAGCACAATGGTTACGTTGCTCCACTTCACCACTACCATTAGCATATTCCCAATCAATTACGTACCAACCAGTAACAGGAACTGTTACCTTCAATTTCACTTGTTCACCCAACTTTTCATCCAACCATTTATCAACACCTAACATTTGAATAGAAGCATCCGCATAATATCTCAATGGCTCTGAAGTAAACGAATGTACACCTTTCGCACTGATGGCTCTAACTTGATACTCACCATTTTCAGTAGCAGTCCATTCACAAGCGGTTGTTTCAGCAGCAACTTGACCATCCTTCAACACTTCATACTTGGCTACACCATCAATTGCCTTCCATTGAAGTTTACCTGTAGTTTCCTGAACTACCGGTGTTTCCGGCATACCAATGTATCCGACCAAATTAATCGACGACGGTTTGTGTTCACCCTTCATAACAATTTCGACTGTATGCTTTCCTGTCCAATCTGCCGGGATAAAAGCATCCGCTTCCTTTCCATCTATCAAACAAGATGCAATCTCATGGCCACTTCCTTTCACGGTGATATCCAATGACATTCCTCGATAAGGGAAAGCTTCCAACTTTCTGGTACCAGCTAGAACTGTAGGGACAAAAGGATTTAAAGCAAGACCGTCCTGACTAAATTCGAAGCCGAAGAATGTACGATGAAACAACCCCATAAAGCCAGACAAGCCCCACAACATGTTTGGTGAATTCATCAAAGTCGTGTAAGGATTACCGGTATTGAAAGAATAGTTTTCATAATTGGTTGCATAGAGAGCAGCCGTTCTTACATTACATGCCAATGCATGCAACAAAGCAGTTTCATTTTCCGCCTTTGCAGCAGCCTTACCCCAGAAAGAAGTTACATACGGCCAAACACCATTGTTGTGATAGTTACCTTGTGAAACAATCTGTGGAGAGAAAATAGGAGGACCAAACTCACCGACATGCATGGATGAAATCACCTTGGCAGCTCTTTCTTCATCAGCAATACCAAACAAGACACAGAATGACTCTCCCAATGTTTCACTATGTTGTGTACGGATCAAATTTTGACGACCATACCAATAACTTGCATAATAACCATCTTCTTCAACCCAGAACTTATCGTTAATAGCCTTCTTCAATGCTTCTGCCTTTTGTGTATACTTCTTAACATCCTTCTTGAAGCCCAAAGCTGCGGCCATATCAGCTGTAACCTTCAACACACCATAATATGCAGCATTGGTACCCAAGCATTCAGACAAATAAATATCAGCCGGTTGAGCCCAGGTTGGATAACTCTGTTCACGCCAATCGATAAAAGAACTTTCACCACGATAAAGACCGGTCTGCGGGTTGAAAACTACCATATCATCGCATTCTAAACTTTTAATGATGACAGGATATGCCTTCTGTAACCATTCTATGTCCCCCGTAGCTAAATAGATATTCCAAGCTGAAAGTGCCCATACCACTCGGTCGGAAGAACAAGGCCACGAACCACCTGTTCCGGTATCTTGAATGATACGACCCATACGGTCGATCTTCACTTCCAAGCTATTCTTCACCTTGTCCGGGCACATGTAAGCCAAAGACAACAATGAACTATAGCTCACGTCTCGTGTCCATACACCGCCCCAATACAATCCTGTACGCAAAGTACCATCCTTTTCAAAGTTATTGATCATTTCGTCTACAGCCATGTTATAGAGAGCTGTTTCGAGAGTAGAAGTACCGGTAAATTTACCATACTTGTAGATGTCATTTTTACGCACCCATCTCAATGGTTTTCCATCTTTCGATAAACAAGTCGTCACAATTTCTTCTGTCGAAGGAGCCAAAGCTGCATGATTTCCTTCGGACACATAATTGTCAGTCCAAACAAACTTTTCATTTTCATAGTTTTTCTTTTGGTGATCTTTTTCATTGGCAAACAAGTCGGCCGAAAAGCAAAAGCCCGCAAGCATAGCCAACACCATACACACTGTCTTTTTCATAAGTAGTATTACGTTTTTATTGATTAACAATAGAATTTTTACATTAATAATATGTCAGACAAATTTAATGATTATTTATTGGCGGCTATCCCACCTTTCAGCATTTAACATCCGTTAACCACGTTTTTACTCTTTTGTCAGACAAACTTGACGGGAATTATAATAGGCCCAGTTAAAGAAACAAACGTTTTTATTATCTTTGCCGAATACTAACAATAAAATCCATGTATCCACAAGCTATTGAACAATATTTAGCCAAACACGGCTATGATAAAATCAATCTCAAAGCCGTACTCTTCGATATGGATGGAGTCCTTTTCAACTCCATGCCTAACCACGCCAGTTCCTGGCACAAAGTAATGGAACGAATGGGATTCGGTCTCAGCGAACAAGAAGCTTATATGCACGAAGGACGTACCGGTGCCGATACCATCAACATCATCAGCCGACGCGAACGCGGTCACGATGCCACCGACGAGGAAATCAAGGCCATTTATGCAGCCAAGAGTGAAGAATTCAACAAATGCCCACCTGCTGAACGGATGCCGGGAGCTTGGGAAGTATTGCAGAAAATCAAGGCAGACGGTCTTACGCGTATGGTTGTAACCGGCTCTGGACAGGTTTCACTCCTGGATCGATTGAACAAGAACTTCCCTGGTATCTTCCAGAAAGAACTCATGGTCACAGCCTTCGACATTAAGTATGGCAAGCCTAATCCAGACCCGTATCTCATGGCGTTGGAAAAAGCCGGACTTCAGCCCAACGAAGCCATCGTCATTGAAAATGCTCCGCTAGGAGTTCAGGCAGGAGTCGCTGCAGGCATCTTTACCATTGCCGTAAACACCGGTCCGCTTCCCGACCAAGTATTGTGGGATGCCGGTGCCAATTTGCTCTTTCCGTCCATGCCAGCTTTCAACGAAGAATGGGAAACATTACGTAGAGCAACTACCGAATGACAGAAAAGACAGGATTTACTAAATTAAATCACATTTTCTTTTCCTTTTCACAAAACATCTTTATCTTTGTGGAAGATATAACAATTTGAGTTAACTAAAATCATAAAAGAAAAAACTATGAGAGTAATTATCGTAAACGACTATCAAGCGATTTCTCAATGGGCTGCAAACTATGTAGCTGGTAAAATCAACGCTGCTAATCCGACTCCGGAAAAGCCATTCATCTTGGGTTGCCCAACAGGTTCTTCTCCACTCGGCATGTACAAGGCTTTGATCGAATTGTACAAGGCAGGTAAGGTATCTTTCGAAAATGTTGTTACTTTCAACATGGACGAATACGTAGGTCTTCCTGAAGATCATCCAGAAAGCTACCACTCATTCATGTGGAACAACTTCTTCAGCCACATCAACATCAAGAAGGAAAATGTACACATCCTCAATGGTAACGCTGAAGACTTGGAAGCTGAATGCGCTGCTTACGAAGCTGCTATCGAAGCTGCAGGTGGTGTAGACTTGTTCATGGGTGGTATCGGTCCTGATGGTCACGTAGCATTCAACGAACCGTTCTCTAGCCTCCAGAGCCGCACTCGTATCAAGACTTTGACTACTGACACTATCATCGCCAACTCACGTTTCTTCGACAACGACGTGAACAAAGTTCCTAAGACTGCGTTGACAGTAGGTGTAGGTACCGTTATGGCTGCTAAGGAAGTATTGATTCTCTGCAATGGTCACAACAAGGCTCGCGCTTTGCAAGCTGCTGTTGAAGGTCCAGTTTGTCAAGAATGGACAATCTCTGCATTGCAACAACACCCACACGGTATCATCGTTTGTGACGAAGCTGCAACTGCTGAATTGAAAGTTGGTACTTACAAGTACTTCAAGGATATCGAAAAGAACAACATCTAATAAAACCAATAGTTATATGAGAACAAACCTAAGTTCACAGATTACTCTGAACCGAGTATCGACTAAATACTACAAGCCAGAAAACGCAGTAGAACGTTCCGTATTGACACGTTTCGAAAAAGTGCCGACAGACATCTACGAGTCTGTGGACGAAGGAGTGTGTCATATTGCCAACCAAATAGCCGGTAAGATACAGGATCGCCAACGCGAAGGCAAGTTCTTCGTGATTGGCGCCGGTACCGGTGCTTCCCTCCGTCCGTTGTATGCCGAACTGGTACGCAAGCACAAGGACGAAGGACTCAGCTTCCGCAATGTAGTCATCTTCAATCTGTATGAATACTATCCATTGGCACCGGAAAGCGTGGGAAGCAGCTTCTCCCAACTCAAGGAATTGTTGGTTGACCAGATTGACATCGATAAGCAGAATGTATTTACCATCGACGGAAGCATTCCACAAGAATCGGTGTTTGAATATTGCCGTTTGTATGAACAGCGCTTGCTGACATTCGGTGGCATGGACATCGTACTCATGGGCATCGGTCGCGAAGGAAATATCGCCATGAACGAACCGGGCTCCAATCTCAACTCTCCTACCCGTCTCATCTTGATGAACGCCACTTCGCGTGCCGAAGCAGGCCATAATTTGGGTGTGGACAATCTCCCTCCTTGCTCCATTACCATGGGTATCTCGACCATCATGGGAGCACGCAAGATTTACTTGTTGGCATGGGGAGAAAACAAAGCAGACATCATTCAGAAAGCCGTAGAAGAAAAGGCAATCGATGCGCTTCCGGCTTCTTACCTCCAAATGCACAACAATGCCAATGTCTGCATCGACTTGAGTGCTGCAGCTCACCTTACCCGTATCCAGCGCCCTTGGTTAGTAACCAACTGCGAATGGAACGACAAACTGATTCGTAGCGCCATCGTCTGGTTGTGCCTCCGACTCAAGAAACCTATCTTGAAGCTTACAAACAAGGATTACAACGAAAACGGTTTAAGTGAATTGTTGGCATTGTATGGCTCGGCCTATAATGTGAACATAAAGATATTCAATGACCTGCAACACACCATCACCGGATGGCCGGGCGGCAAACCAAATGCAGACGATACCTATCGTCCAGAACGTGCCAAACCATTCCCGAAACGTGTAGTAGTGTTCTCTCCTCACCCGGACGATGATGTCATCTCTATGGGTGGTACCCTCCGTCGTTTGGTTCAACAAGGCCATGAAGTTCATGTGGCTTACCAAACATCGGGCAACATTGCGGTAGGCGATGAAGAAGTAAGACGTTTCATGCACTTCATCAACGGCTTCAACCAACTATTTGATGGAAACAACAATGAAGTCATCCGCAACAAATATACTGAAATCAAGGAATTCCTTGCCAACAAGAAGGAAGGCGACATGGACAACCGCGACATTTTGACCATCAAGGGGTTGATTCGCCGTGGCGAAGCCCGTACTTCTTGTACCTTCAACCAAATTCCATTGAGCCGCTGCCACTTCCTCGATCTTCCGTTCTACGAAACCGGTAAGATTGAGAAGAATCCTATCAGCGAAGCCGATGTGGATATTGTATTGAAACTCCTTCGCGATGTTCAGCCTCATCAGATTTATGTAGCTGGCGACTTGGCTGACCCGCACGGCACTCACCGTGTCTGCACCGATGCTGTATTTGCAGCTGTTGATGTAGAAAAGGACAACAATGCCGAATGGCTGAAGGAATGTCGCATCTGGATGTACCGAGGCGCGTGGGCAGAATGGGAAATCGAAAATATTGAAATGGCTGTACCTTTCAGTCCGGAAGAATTGCGTGCAAAGCGTAACTCTATCCTGAAGCATCAGTCACAAATGGAAAGCGCTCCGTTCTTGGGCAACGACGAACGCTTGTTCTGGCAACGTAGCGAAGACCGCAACCGCGGTACCGCTTCTTTGTACGACCAATTGGGATTAGCATGTTACGAAGCCATGGAAGCATTTGTAGAATACAAACCCCTATAAATAAAACCTAACCTAATTTTACTAACCTTTTACAAAAATTAAAACCGCCGGCAGATGTGAAATCTCCCGGCGGTTTGCTTTTGTTATATCCTTTATTACAAAGTATAAGTTCCGTCAACCAACTTACCCATTGCCCATACGCCACGGACATCCAACTTGTCGTCCAAAATCATCAAGTCGGCATCCTTACCACGTTGCAATGAACCCTTGCGGTCGTAAACACCCATAATCTTCGATGGAGTTTCAGAAGCCATACGGATAGCATCTTCCAATGGAATTTCAGCCTTCTGAACCAATGTACGAATCAAGCGGTCCATAGTAGCAACTGAGCCTGCCAATGCAGAGCGGTCAGAGAGCTTACATACACCGTCTTCGATGATAACACGTGGGTCGAATGCTACCTGACTGTCGCTAGCTGCACAAGCCAAAGCATCGGTAATCACACAAGTACGTTCTACGCCCTTGATCTTGTAAACCATACGAAGGATAGTTGGAGGCACGTGGATACCATCGGCAACAACTTCTACAGTAAAGTCATCAATCAAATAGATACTTTCTACTGTACCTTCGTACTTATATTCACGACGCTTGTGGAAGCCCGGCATTGCATTGTAGAAGTGAGTTGCATGAGAATAACCAGATTCCCAAGCCACGCGGATATCTTCGTATTCAGCCTGAGTGTGACCTACAGAAGCAAGGATACCCTTACCAGTGATATACTTAGCGAACTGCATAGCACCTGGAAGTTCTGGAGCAGCATCCCAACGCTTGATACAATTCCACTTTTCTACCAAAGGAATGTATTCTGTCGGATCCGGATTCTTGATATTTTCAGGAAGCTGACCACCTGCCATTGCCATATTGAAGTAATGACCTTCGAGGTGAAGACCCAATACTGGGCTGTTCGGATCAGCCATCATCTTGGTACAAGTTTCAGCAGCTGCTTCAATCATTGGAATAGTTGATGAAGAAAGTGTCGGGAAAATAGAAGTAGTACCATGCTTCATGTGAGCATTGATAGCTGTAGTAAACGCTTCTTCTGTACCTTCCATGAAGTCGCCACCACCACCACCATGAGCGTGGATTTCAACACCACCAGGAACTACATACATACCCTTGGCATCAATCAGTTCAGCACCAACGATAGCCAAGTCACAGTTAGTTACTTCAAGAATTTTGTTATCTCTGATGATTACAGAACCATCCTTCAACCAACCTTGCGGTGTAAGGATCTTAGCATTGATAATTTGCTTCAACATAGTATTTAAGATATTAGTTTATACTCTTTTTCATTATGCTAACAAAATTACGAAGTTATTTGGAGAATCATGCAGTTTTTCCCGATTATTTTTATCTATTGCCCCATAAATAAGCCTTCACTCACCTATCAGAACATGAAACGTACCTTTCCCATCACTTATCGGGGGCGAAGCACATAGAGTTGCTCGTATTAGTTGATACCGTTGCACGAACACCCTTGTATCATCAAAGCACTTTCTCCATCAGACTCTTGTTTCCATTGAAGAATCCTGTCGTATATTTTCCTTCTAAAGACTCTTTTTTCCATAATATCAAATGCTATATCAGATGCAAAAAAAACGCATTTCCCGATTTCCCGCAAATTTCAGTTACTGAATACGGTGGTAGGAGTGGTGCAACATTCTCCAAGGAACAATCAGGAAGCTAATAAGAAGCATTTTCGGAAAGAGCTACTAGCATAGTTGTTTATGTCTGTATTCATTCTTAAATCATCAGTTTTGTTTCGACATTCAACAGTGTTGAACAGCAAAACATCAGTGTAGAACAACGAAACAACACTGATGATTTAAAAATAGATACTTATCTTTTTGACTATAGAAGCAGTCTGAACAAGGTTTGTTGATGGGAATGAAAAGTATGGTTCTGGTTCCAATGGAGGATGCAGGGCAAAGGTGCTTCCTGCATCTGTTCCATCGAAACCCTACCACAAATGCTATGCAAGCCCAACTTGTTTGCTGCTTCGCTGATACTGAGAAGAGACACCCCCTCTGTGGTGGCGAAACAGTAGCGGGAAAGGGTCTCGATGGAAAGCTCCTTTCCGAAGTGCTTGCATATCATCTGTAGGCAAGTAGTGCCACATTGCATGGAGTCGTGTTGCTTGTAAAATGGGAATTTCATTATTCAGTCAACAAATTGAAACGTTCATCATTCACATCCAACTTCTTCGTCTTCCTTGCTTTCATCTTATTCTGCCAACGATAAGTCAAACCAATCATGGCTAAATAGTTGCGTCCATCAAACTCCTGTCGATAGTATGAATAATAGTCATTCTGTCGAGTTTGTTGTTCAAACGTTTTAGGCCCTCCGATGAAATAACGGACGGATGCTCTTAAAGACAGCTGTTTGCTTACGCTCCAATTCAAAGTAGCCAAGGATTCTATGGATCTTTCAACCTTCTTGATGGCTGTGTAAGAAGGAGACACTGTACCTATATGACCTTTTAGACTCACGTTCTTGTACCTGAAGTTCCAATTGACTCGATGGTCAAACCAATCCTTTACTTCCGTATAAAAGAAGTGTCGGTTATAAGAACCTGTATAACTTATTTCTCCCCATTTGCCCAATGAATATCGGATAAAGGCTCTTGCCGAAAGCTGTTCTTCTTTGTCTGTATTTCCATAAGTTGACACATAGATGTTGTCATCCGTATAATATCCCATTGCCGTTATCATGTCAGAGCAATGACTATAAACCAATTGTGGCCAAATATAGATATTCCCGAATGAATACCCCGCAGACAATCCTACTTCCTTCTAATAATAAGGTGTCAAAGAAGGATTTCCTTGGACAATCAGAAGACTGTCTGCGGAAGTGTCATAAGGATTCAAGTAGGCCGATGAAGGATCAACGGTGTATCCCCGTGTAAACAGTTTGACACCACCATGCTTGCCAAGGTTTACATCCATACTGACACTATATTTCAAACGTGAATAGTTCTTTTTCTTTCCTTCCACTTCATTAAAAGTCAAATCCCAACCAAAGGAAGTGGAGAAAGAAAAGGGATTTCCGTTATAGGTATAGTCTGCATACAGGTATTCCTTCCATCGGCTATGGGTAAAATTGTTAGGAATGACAGATGACGGTTGTTCCAAATCCATCCGTTCATATTGTAACTTGTTTCCTATTTCCAAAGCAGACTTTTTGAATGATTTCCCGAATACTGCCGTATAATTCCCTGTATAGACATCGGTTCTGTTTCGATTCAGATTCTGATACAGATAGTCCGTTCCCTCTTCCATCTGCTCGTCACGGTCGTCATTCCAGTTGTATGTAAAATTCAAAGAATTTTCTAATGTGGTATTTTTGTTGAAAACATATCGATGGTACAAGTTATATACATTCACCCACGAACTGCTTTTGCTGTGTTTATAGACGTCGTACTCTGTAATGAATTCTTTATTCTCCAGTTTGCCTTTTCCTTCTTGTGTGGATTCCGTCGGAATGCCGCGGAGGGCTGCATTGTAAGATAAATAGCTCTTGTCATTTATCACCCAGTCACCTCCCAAAGTCACGTTATAGGAATATTGGTCTGAGATTCCATTGGTGTTTTGTGTCTTGTTGGTGTTGGATGTACTTTGCTCATCTGTCTGGTCGAAATGATTGTCGTTGAAATAAAACATTCTGCCATTCACATAGAAAGAATACTTGTCAGTCCCTAACTCATAGCCTCCATTTGCTGAACCGGTGTATAAGCCTGGATTATGTTCGGTCGAGATGTTCAGAAGTTGGTACTTATGTGCTTTTCTACGGGTCTTGATATTGACTACTTGCGTAAATCCTTCCGATAGATAGCGTGCCGATGGAGTGTCCATCACTTCTACACTCAATACATCTTTCGGGTCGACACTTTCCAATGCATTGCCACGGGGGACACCATTGATTAGAACCAGTACTTGACCTCCAAATGCCGTAGAAATGGTATGCTCTACTTCGTTGACCGACAACATGGGTATTTCAGACAAGGCACCGTATATGTTCATCGCATTTTGGGCATTGCTGGAAAGGAAAAAAGTAGACCCTTTGGGATTAGACTTTATTAAGTTAGCACGATTGGCGGTAACTGTAACTTCGTCAAGTGCTTCTACCATTTCTTCCAAAAGGATAAAATCCATGTTCATGTTCTTGGTGACAAATACCTTGTGTTCAATTGGAGTATAGCCTATAAAGGAAATGGTCATCTGATATTCCCCTTTCCAAAGTTCATCAACTGTCCATTTACCATCGTTATCAGTCAACGTCATTCCTCGTAAGGAATCATTCTGGACAAAGACTACACTTGCTCCTGGTATCGGTTCCTTATTTTCATCTGTTACTTTCCCTGTAATCCGATATTGCGCTTGCAATGGGATAAAGAGTAATGACAGAATTATAAATAAATTAATCTTTCTCATTTTCTTGGCGTATTAATTCGTTGTTAACTCGATATTTTATGAAATTTTCATTTTTTCCGCTACAAATATATACGGATTCTTTCAGACAATCCCTAACGAAATTCTCATCTTTTTCTAATCATTTTTCACCGTTTTCTAATCATTCCTAATCTTTTTCTAACAATTTTCTAACCAAGACTCAGGATATGCTTTTTTTCACTATATTCGCTCCGCATATATAAATAAGGAGAAGAAGCATGAAGAAAGTCATAGCAATCGTTATTGTCAGTACCATCGCCGTATTCGGTCTGCAAGGATTGTGGATGAAGAGCATGTATCAGGCCTATACCCACCAAACCATCGAAACGATGGAGTCAGCATTAGGCACGAGCATCGGCAAGGAAATTTCATATCGAGAAAAGAAACAGCCTTTTAAAGACCCGAAGAATCCAACTTTTGTCTATAAACGTGCCAAGGACATGACACCCGAAGAACGTAGTTCCTTGAAAGGAGATACCTTAAACTATGATGAACTAAGAGAAAAGAATATCGGTTCAAACATGTATGATATACTCCTGCAAATCATTCAGGACAAACTGATTGAAAAGAAAAACTACATCCAGCTACATACCCTCGACAGCCTGTTTCAAGCAGAACTTCAAAAAGCCAAGACAGAAGCAAGATACAGACTTCTGATATTTGATAAGGATACAACCGTGACTGAACAGACGGGAACACTTGCAGAATGTGCTGAAGCCACCGACAGCACTCGCCTCTTCCCCATTGGTATAAAAGGACTGCAATTCGTGCAAGTGAAGGTAGACATCGGACTATCGGCCTTCCTCCGCCAGATGCTTTATATCCTGATAGCCTCCGTGGGGATGGTGGTCGTGATTTTAGGTTGCGTGGTCTATCTGATGATTGTCATCCGAAAGAAAAATATCCTTTTCAAGCAACGCGAAGCGAACCTCAACGGAACGGTACACGACCTGAAAGCTCCGCTGAACGGAGTCATCACCCTGTTGGGATTCCTACGGAACAAACAGACGGACCCATCGGCACGAACGCTGATGGACGGAACTATCCGTCAAGCACAATGCATGGTGAGCGACATCGAGTCGCTATTGGTCACCGCACGGCGTGACCGTCAGCAACTACACTTGCAGAAGAAGGAAACGGACTTGGTGCAACTGGTGAAACTGGCGAAAGAAAGCCTGTCCGCCACCTACACGGGAAAGCCACACCTCATCTGTATAGAAAACGAACAGATACCCGTCATGCTGGAAGTGGATGCACTCTACATCACCAACGTGCTACGGAACCTGATAGAAAATGCCTTGAAGTACTCGGACGACGGAGTGGAAATACGCATCCGTATCCGTCAGGACAAGACACACACCTGTCTGGAAGTGGAAGACAACGGGTGGGGCATCGAACGGAAATATCACCGGAAGATATTCGAGCAGTACTTCCAAGTGCCCAACGACAAGGAGGTACGACGAAGGGGATACGGCATTGGGCTGGCTTTCACGTACTACATCATGGAAGCACATGGAGGGTCTATCCGAGTAAAAAGCGAACCGGGAAAAGGGAGTACGTTCTCTTGCATATTCCCAATGAAATAATCAACGTCCATAAAAAAAGAATCTATGAGAACCCGCCCCATCAAAGTATTGCTGATAGACGACGATACTTTATTAGGAAATATCCTGACCACCGCACTGACCATGGAGGGCATGGAAGTGCATTACCAAAGTTCACTGACCGGTCTGAAGGCCATCGTCAATGAATTCCAACCAAACATCGCCGTGCTGGACATCGAAGTGGGAACAGGCGACGGCATCACACGCATGACCGACATCCGTCAAGTAACAGACACCCTACCCGTCATCATCATCTCCTCGCACACCGAGGCCGATGAGGTGAAACGTGCCCTGCAACAAGGAGCCATAGTCTATCTGAAAAAGCCGATAGACGTGTATGAACTGAAAGCATACATCGAACGGTATGCACACGAATGGAAACAGACCATCCTGCACATCGGAGAGATGGAGCTGAACACGGAAACACGCATCCTTTCACACCAAGGCGAAGAAGTGAAGCGACTGACCTGGATGGAATATGGCATACTGACCTTGCTCTACGAAAACAAGGGAAAGAGTGTGCCATACACCGATTTCAGTGAGCTTTGGGAAGACACTCCGATGAGCGAAGCAAGCTTGCAGAACTTCATCAGCCGGGTTCGTAAAGCGCTGAGCATCGACCCTACCGTTGCAATAGAATCAACAGGAAAGGGGTATATACTGAACTTCTGACGACAAACAGATTAAAAAAATACGCTGAAAGCAAAAACGAGTCTGCCTTCAGCGTATCTCTCAGTATATCAAACAGTTTGAAACCTGAAACGTATTTTGCCTCAAACCACTGACAAGGAAGGGTTATTCTGCCTTAATTACAATCTTACCAGCCTTCAATCCCTTACCGCTAGCAGTAAGAACAATGTCACCCGGCTTGCCGTTGGTCTGAACGATAGCGGTCATCATACCATTGAACACCTGCATCTTCGGTTCATGGAAGAGTTCCAACGATACCGAGTTACCATTACCACCGGCACGGTAGAAACCTTCTCCCTTCACACTGTACTTAATCAAGTGCTGTGCATCCGGACAGAGGTTGCCATCCTTATCCACTACCTTCACGGTAATGAACGAAAGGTCACGTCCATCGGCCTTGATAGTCTGACGGTCGGCTTCCAATTCGATGTGGTGTGGACGGCCGGCTGTATGGATTTCCTTTTCGGCTACGGCTTCACCCTTGTCGTTGTAAGCCACCACCTTCACGGTA
>SUXY01000116.1 GCA_015060705.1 Bacteroides sp.
AAAGAATCACCATTGTTGGGTCCGGTCAAGATGAGTGTTACACAAGTGAATGCAGGTACCCAACACAATGTCGTACCTGACTTATGTACCTTTGTGGTTGACATTCGCAGTAATGAATGTTATTCCAATGAAGAATTGTTCAGTGAAATCTGTTCGCATATCCAGAGCGAGGCCAAGGCCCGTTCGTTCCGTCTCAACTCGTCGCGCATTGATATGAATCATCCGTTTGTAAAGCGCACGTTGGAATTGGGACGTACCCCTTTCGGTTCTCCCACTCTCTCCGACCAGGCATTGATGAAGTTCCCTTCGGTCAAGATCGGTCCGGGTAAATCTTCCCGTTCCCATACGGCCGATGAATACATCTTGGTATCGGAGATTAAAGAAGCGATTAAAATGTATATCGATATATTGGATGGGCTGGTTCTTTAACCAGCCTTTTTTAATATTCAAACAGATCGTCCATGACAACTTCAGACTGGACAATTCCTGAATGCAGATTAGGCTTCACCCCATAAGTCGTTATCAATGTCAACATCAATGATTTTCGCAACCCCATTTCTTTAGCCAACACATTCAATTTGTTTACGAGCTTTTCTTCATATTCCTTGGTTATCTCGAAAGGCTCATGAGTATATTTCATTTCACAAACATTGATAGTTTCATCTTTCCGGTCTATCAGCATATCAATCTGTGCACCTTGCCCACTTTGAGCGCTTCTCCATGAACATGCACGGGTTTGCACTCCCGAAATGCCCAACTTCTTTTTAATTTGTCCCAAATGCGCCAAACATACTCTTTCAAACGCAAAGCCACTCCACGCATGATACAAAGAAGTGTTCAAGGAAATCATCCAAAAATGCTCATCATGGAAACGATTACTTTTGATGAAATTGAAATAAAACAACGTATAGAAATCTATCAATTGAAACAGCGTATTTGAATTCAACCTCTTTCCTCCCATACTGTTTAGAGGTTCATATTGTCTGATAAAACCACAATGTTCCAATTCTTCCAGAACAACACTAAACATTCCATTATCCGTCAACTTTGTCTGATTCAGTATTTCCTGACGGGTCAACCCTTTACCTTTCGTTGCCAATGCTGTTACCACTTCAATATGGGGCAATGCATTTTTGAACAAAGCTCTATATAAATCATCAAATTCATCTTTCAGAGGTGCATTTTTGGAAAAAAACAGTCTATCAATATTCTGCACCAGACTCATCGATTTATCCAACATCGACATATAGAAAGGGATGCCACCCATCACCATATAGCATTCTACCATCTGCTTTCTAGTATAGGAAAACCCAAACGCCCGAAAATACTCCTCACATTCTGCCAAAGAAAATGGTTCAAGGATTAAATGATGTGTCAAACGGTTGTGCAGTCCTCCTCTACTTCGAATCAGATTATTAATCATCCATGAAGTAGCCGAACCACATACTATCAACTTTACATCATTTCGCAACACCGCCCAACTATTCCAAAAGTTTTCCAAAGCTGGTATAAACCCTGACTTAGCCGTGTCCATCCAAGGTAATTCGTCAATAAAAATCAATTTTGGTCCTTCCGGCAATGTTTCCAAATACCGAGAAAGCTCATAGAAAGCTAATATCCAATTCTTAGGAATCGACAAAGAAGCCGAATGCGAATATTTCTGCAATGCTATTGCAAAATTGATCAACTGCTCAGATTTACTAGCTCCATGCACACCGGTCACAAAAAAGGAGAAGTTATCTTCAGCTGCTTTACGTATCAAGTAAGTCTTTCCAACACGACGACGACCATAAACAGCTATAAACTCCGAACGTTCCGAATGAAAATACTCTTTTAGCATCTTCATTTCATCTTTTCTACCTACCAACAATTGATTCATGACACAATATAGTTTGCGCAAATATACCTTTTTTGACCTACTTACGCAAATTATCTTCAGATAATCCGCGCAACAGCATCTAAAAACAGCCTATTGCGCAGATTATCGCGATTCCAACGGAATTAATTCACCTATCTTCATGTTTCAATTGACAACAGAGGAAACTCAAAATAAGGCTGTGTCAAAATACACATTCACTTTCTGTATTAAGTCATTTGGGAGCGCAATAATCCTCCATTTCATCGAACTCTTCAGTTATATTTTTGTTGTATAGATAAAATAAGGGGGAACTCTCACGAGCTCCCCCCAATCACACCAGTGTTAAATCAGTTTACTTATTTAAAACAGTTGTATGTTCTTATTAAAAACCAGTTGGACCTTGACCATCAATCATCGGCCAACCTGGGTTCTGATAAATATTAGATGAATTCAAGTCAGTCTTGTCACCAGAAGCAGTCTGACGGAATACATTCTGTGCCAACGGGCTCAAATAGTGTGCTTCACACCAGTTATAACCATTGAATACAGAGTTGTTAACTGCTGAAATACGGTTAGGAAGAACGTAAACACCATCTTCAGGAGCAGACATATTACCAGTACCACCCTGAACGTCTACGATACAACGATCCTTACCATCACCATCCAACAATGTACCATCATAGATAGAACCCCAATAACGCATACCTGAAACTTGATAACCCTGAACTTGATCCAAAGCTCTCCAACGCTTCAAGTCAGCCATACGCATACCTTCACCGATGAATTCGTTACGACGTTCACG
>SUXY01000038.1 GCA_015060705.1 Bacteroides sp.
TGACCGTATTTCCCTTGTCAACCAGTCGGTTGAGGACATTCATCAATACACGGATATCTTCGAAGTGAAGGCCGGTGGTTGGTTCGTCGAGGATATAAATGGTCTTGCCAGTATCTCGCTTGGAAAGTTCGGTAGCCAGTTTCACGCGCTGGCTTTCTCCTCCCGACAAGGTCGTTGAAGGTTGCCCAAGCTTGATGTATCCAAGGCCAACATCCTGTAATACCTTAATCTTATTAAGGATATTCGGTACATTCTCAAAGAACTCAACGGCCCGGTTAATGGTCATGTCCAAGACATCGGCAATGGATTTTCCTTTGAATCGTACTTCCAGTGTTTCGCGGTTGTACCGCTTGCCATGGCATGTCTCACAAGGGACAAATACATCGGGCAAGAAATTCATTTCAATGGTCTTGTAGCCGTTTCCACCGCAAGTTTCGCATCGGCCTCCTGTTACATTGAACGAGAAACGTCCTGGCTTATAGCCACGGATTTTCGCTTCCGGAAGATTGACGAACAAGTTGCGGATGTCCGAGAAAACTCCCGTATAGGTAGCCGGATTGGAGCGAGGAGTACGTCCCAAAGGCGATTGGTCTACATTCACCACTTTATCAATCAATTCCAGTCCTTCGATGCTGTCGTATTCTAAAGGATCTTGCAAGGAACGATAGAAATGTTGGGAAAGAATGGGTTGCAAGGTATCATTGATCAAGGTAGACTTACCACTACCCGATACGCCTGTTACACATATCAACTTGCCGAGTGGAAATTCCACATCCACATTCTTCAGGTTATTGCCTCGTGCCCCTTTTATCCAAAGCGATTTACCGTTGCCTTTTCTTCGTTCGGAGGGAATTTCTATCTTCATCTTTCCCGTGAGGTATTGGGAGGTAAGTGTTTCTTTCTGAAGCATTTCTTGTGGAGTTCCTTCGAAGACTACTTCCCCACCCATTCTACCGGCTTTCGGTCCCATGTCGATAATATAATCAGAAGCCAGCATCATGTCCTTGTCGTGTTCCACCACGATGACCGAGTTGCCTGTATCGCGGAGTTTTTTCAAGGAATTGATGAGACGGAGATTATCCCGTTGATGCAAGCCAATACTTGGTTCATCGAGGATATAGAGTACATTTACCAATTGTGAACCGATTTGAGTCGCCAAGCGGATACGTTGGCTTTCCCCACCCGACAGAGAAACCGATGTCCGGTTGAGCGAGAGATAATCCAAGCCTACATCGAGCAAGAAGCGAAGGCGGCTCTTGAGCTCTTTTAGGATTTCGGTGGCTATCTTCTGCTGCTTGCTATCCAAATGGGGTTCTACCTGATCTAACCATTCGTACAGCTCGTTGATGTCCATGCTGGCCAACTCGTAGATGTTCTTGTCATGGATACGGTAATGCAAAGCTTCCCGATTCAGACGAGCGCCCTTACAATCCGGGCAGACATCTGTCTTGGCAAATTGGTCGGCCCACTTCTGGGCAGTGGCAGAGTTATCCTTGTCCTGCATCATTTGGATGTATTTCACAATCCCTTCGTAGGTAGTGAAATAATCCGAAGTCGTATGGATAAGGCTACTCTTGATCTTGATCCGTTCGTCCGAACCATGAAGTACTTCCTGAATGGCTTCTTCCGGAAAATCCTTGAGCGGAGTCTTCAATGTCAAGTCGTATTTTTCCAACAAGGCTTCTAATTGCCAAAAAATCATTACGTTCTTGTACTTACCCAATGGAGCAATACCACCTTCATGAATGGACAACGAACGGTCCGGAATCACTTTGTCCACATCAATCAGATTGACATATCCCAAGCCTTTGCATCGGTGGCAAGCCCCTTGCGGAGAGTTGAAAGAGAAATTATGAGGAGCAGGTTCCTTGTAGGCTATCCCTGTAACCGGGCACATCAATCGTTTGCTATAATGGCGGATTTCATTGCTGGAAGCATCCAATATCATGATAAGCCCGTCTCCTTGGTGCATGGCAGTAGCTACACTCTGCTTCAAGCGCTTGTCGTCCTTATCGGGAGCTACCACCATTTTGTCGACTACTACTTCGATGTCGTGGTTCTTATAGCGGTCTACCTTCATGCCGTGAGTGATTTCGCGCACTTCTCCGTCTACTCGCACATAGAGATAACCTTTCTTACGTACTTGCTCGAAAAGTTCCTTATAATGTCCTTTACGGGTACGTACCAAAGGAGCGAGCAGATAGATACGCTTACCTTGGTATTCTTCATGAATCAGATCGAGAATCTTTTCTTCGGTATATTTCACCATTTTCTCGCCCGATAAGTAAGAATAAGCGATGCCGGCACGGGCAAAGAGCAGACGCAGGTAATCATAGATTTCGGTAGTGGTACCAACGGTCGAACGTGGATTCTTGTTGGTCGTTTTCTGTTCGATAGAGATAACCGGACTCAATCCTGTAATCTTGTCTACATCCGGGCGTTCCATCCCACCCAAGAAATTGCGTGCATACGCCGAAAAGGTCTCGATGTATCTTCGTTGGCCTTCCGCAAAAATGGTATCGAATGCCAATGACGACTTACCGCTACCGCTCAGTCCGGTGATAACGGTCAAGCTATCACGGGGAATTTCCACATCAATGTTCTTCAGGTTATGTACCCGGGCACCATATACGTTGATATATTCTTTTTCTTCTGCCATATTCGTCTGCTTAATCACGCAAATTTAATGTTTCTCGGCGATATATTTCATTAAAAAGTCTAATAATATTTCGCTTTCCATTTATATAATGTGAGGGAAACGGAATTTTTTGTACTTTTGTAACTTGTAAAAAACTATACTTGAATGATGAAGCTGATAAAAGCAATCTATTTGGCAATGGCATTGACCGTTGCACCTGCCGGAATGATGATGGCACAAAACACTTCCGGTCATTTTCTACATACCGTAACTAAGGGACAGAGCTTGTACTCGATTTCCAGTATGTACAATGTTCCCATTTCTGATATTGTCAAGTTGAATCCGGGAAGTGATGAACGTATCAAAGTAGGTCAGGCTTTGAAAATTCCTCAGACTAGTGCTGAGAATCAAGTGGTGTTTCATACCATCCAGGCGGGTGAAACATTGTATAAGTTGAGTGTTAAGCATGGTGTATCCGTAGAACGTATCTGTCGTGCCAATCCAGGTTTGAGTGTCAAGAATTTCCGGGTGGGTCAAGTAATTGCCATTCCTCCTAAGAGTAAGGCAACATCGGAAGTAACTACCCAAACACCGGCTCCTGCTCCCCAAGTCCAGACCACTCCGAGTGAACCGTTGAAACCGAAGTGCCGTGATATGCACAAGATTCAACGCAAGGAAACGGTATATAGCATCAGCCGGATGTATGGCATTACGGAAGAAGAATTGATGGCTGCCAATCCGGAAATCAAGAACAAGAAGTTGAAGAAAGGCAAGTTCCTCTGTATACCTTACGCACAAAAGAAGGTGGTTGAAACTCCGAAAGCCCCTACCCAACAAGAGGATTCGACTTTGACCGATGCCCAGTTGTTCGACAAGAACAAGAAGGAAAGCAAGAAGATAGCGACCATTAAGGCGGCTATAGTTTTGCCTTTCAATACTGATGGTACCGGTACTAAAGATGAACAAGTCCGCATGGTGGAATATTACGAAGGTTTCTTGATGGCAGTGGATAGCTTGAAAGAAAAGGGAGTATCGATTGATTTGTATACTTACGATAGTGGAAAGACTATCGCATCTGTTAAGCAGATACTGAATAAACCGGAAATGAAGACCATGGACATCATTTTCGGTCCTGCTCATGCCGACCAAGTGAAGCCGATGGCGGAATTTGCAGAAAAGAACAACCTTCGTTTGGTGGTTCCTTTCACATCGAAGGGTGATGATGTGTTTAACAATCCTTCGGTTTATCAGATTAATACACCACAATCCTATTTGTACTCAGAAGTGTACGAACATTATCTCCGTAAATTCCCAGATGCTCATGTGGTATTCCTCGATGCCAATACCGGTCATACCGACAAGGCTGATTTCATCAAGGGATTGAAGGAAGAGTTGAAGAACCGTCAGATGACTTTCAAGGAATTGAAGGGTGAAGACATTAATCCGGAAGGTATGAAGTTGGTGGTAGACTCTTTGCGTGAGAATGTGATTATTCCTACTTCAGGTAGAAATGTAGCGTTGATCAAGATTCTTCCGCAGTTGATTGTCACTAGCCGTGAGCATCCTAATTATAATATGAAGATGTTCGGTTATCCGGAATGGCAGACATACACAGACGACCATTTGGCTAGCTTCTTCGAACTGGATACCTATTTCTATTCATCGTTCTATACGAACAACCTTTTCCCTGAAGCAATTCAATTTACCAATGCCTATCGTAAGTGGTATAGCAAGGATATGGCGAATACGTTCCCTAAATATGGTATGTTGGGATTTGACACTGCCTATTTCTTCCTGTTGGGTTTGCATAAGTATGGTTCCAACTTTGAAGACCATATGAATCAGATGATGATTACTCCTATCCAGACTGGTTTCAAGTTCGACCGTGTGAACAACTGGGGCGGTTTCATCAATCGAAAGGTGTTCTTTGTGAACTTTACCAAGAATTTTGAACTGATAAAATTGGATTTTGAATGAGAGTGAAGAATATATCGGTAGCTATATTGGCATGTATGTTTGCGATGCCGATGATGGCTCAGTTAGGAGAAGAACGTCATAACTTGGCTGTAGGTGTCAATGTGGGGATGGATATGACCAAGGTGGATTTGAGTCCTCGGGTCAAGATGAAGTCGCACAATGGAATGACTTTCGGTGTAACGGCTCGCTATATGTCTGAAAAGTATTTTAAGATGATGTGTGGCATTCAGGCAGAAATCAACTATACACAACGCGGTTGGCAGGAAAATATTGAGGACGGTACAGGTGATACCTATAGTCGTACCATGAACTATATTGAAGTTCCGTTGTTGGCGCATTTGGCATTTGGAAAGGATGCTATTGACAAAGGCATGAAATTCTTTGTGAATTTAGGTCCTCAAGTAGCGTATTTCTTGAGTGAAAAGGAAAAGATGAGTGAAAGTTGGGATCCTTCCCATCGTCCGAATGGAGTCAACCAGCAATATGGTAAATGGGTGGAAAATAAGTTTGATTACGGTCTCTTGGGAGGTATCGGAATGGAATTGAGTACGAAAGCCGGACATTTCTTGTTGGAAGGAAGATACTATTACGGGTTGGCCGATTTTTGGGGAAGTACCAAGAAAGATGATTTCGGTCGTTCCGGTCATTCCTACATGGGAGTCAAGTTGACGTATTTGTTTGATATTATTAAATAAGAAGGAGGGTTTCAAACCCTCCTTCTTTTATCTCAATCGGTCGTATGCCTTGACCAATGCTTCATCTGCTCCAATGCCTCGGATAGCCAGCCAGTTTAGGATGAGTGCCACAAAAGGTAAGCAAACAGTCCATGATGCACTGAAGGTGGTATCTTCTGCTAACATGAAGATGTATGCTACCAATGCCATGTAGTAACCAATCAATACCACACTACTGAAAATTGTCAGACGGATTTGTAACATACGTTTCTTGAACAAGAAAATCGTTACGAACGATAAGACTGCCACTACCAAAAGAATGGCAAACAATGCCCAAGGTGCATAATCCTTTGTGCCGTCGGGAAAAGTGATATACAAATTTCCTAATTCAGAAATTTCATTGGTGCTGGTAATGATAGAGCCAACAGAGCTGCACATACAGATTACCATCAGGATAGTGACTACCAAAAGGTAGATAGATTGTATTCGTTGAATCATAATATATTGATTATTCAGTTAAGATTAAAAAGAAAGGCCGCTTTCTTGGTGGAAACGGCCTTTTCTGAAAGTACCTTTATTATTGGAGTTTGTCTTTTTCTTTCGCTGGGTTGCGGTGATGAACCTTACCCTCGATATACTCTTGTGTAGCAATCAAGGTTGGTTTTGGTAACTTTTCGTAGTAACGTGAAATCTCGATTTGCTCTCTGTTTTCAAAGACTTCTTCCAAGTTGTCATTGTATGAAGCGAATTCTTGCAATTTCTTGGAAAGTTCATTCTTCATTTCAAGACCAATCTGGTTGGCACGTTTACCGATGATAGCTACGGTTTCGTATACATTACCAGTATCTTCACACAAATCCATCATATTACGAGTGACGGTATTTGTCGGAGCGTTTGTCTTTTTGTAATCCATAATCTTCTTTATCTATTTTTATTCGTTCAATTCTTTTACATATTTGCTGGCATCCTTGTAGATGGTTTCCACTTCCTTCATGTATTTGCTTTCAGGGAATTCATTCTTGAAAGCATAGTACTCGTCAATGGTTTCACGCATACGTTCTTCCTTCTTGTCCAACACACTTTCACTTCCTAATTTGTGCTTGGCTCTCAACAAAAGGATGGAAATTTCTTCGCGCATGCTGGTGTATGGGTAATCCTTCAATGCATTTTGTGCTGTAGTGATACAAGCCAAGAAATTATTCCCGTTGATTCGTCTGTCGGCAGTCCAAGAAGCATTTCCGGTATAAGTGCCCAAATCGTAATACAATTTGGCTGTCAAATAATCTTTCATCACCAATTTATCCTGCAAGCTAAATATCATTAATTGTGCTTCAGTCTTACGCTTACTATCTGGGAAATATTCCATGAACAATTGAAGTTCTGAGATAGCATTGTAGGTGCTGGTTTGGTCCAAACGTGCTTCAGGTGTATCCAAGAACAAGGATTTGCCTGAATGGAAACGTGCTAATTCAGTGTAAGTACCCTTCGGATAAGTGTTGTAATAAGTAGTAAAGTAATGGCTGGCTGTTATATAGTCGCCTTGATTGTAATATGCCATAGCCAGCATGTAGAGCGACTCTTGCGCATCGTCTGTACCTTTCAGAATAGTAATCAATTCTTCCAAAAGAGTGGCTGCCTTGGTATATTGACCTTTACCAAAATAACTTTTGGCTGCTTCATACTTATATTCATAATCCCCACTTTTCAAAACCTTGTTGTATTCACCACAAGAGGTAAGAAAAGTACCAGATATTAGAGCTATTGCGATATACTTTTTCATCTTATTCAAAATAATTGTGCAAATTTACGCCTTTCCACCGAATAATACAACAACGAATATGTTTTTTAATACTAAAAAGTATACAAAAATGAGATTAATGATGGTCGATATCGATGTTTTGGAGGAAAATATATACTTTTACAGTTGCTAATAGATGAGATTTTATGAACTTTAAACTGATTTCTGATTATCAACCTACAGGTGACCAACCGGAAGCGATTGCCCAACTGACCGAAGGAATTCTTCAAGGAGTTCCTGCCCAAACATTGTTGGGTGTAACTGGCTCGGGAAAGACCTTTACTATCGCTAATGTCATCAAGAACATCAATAAGCCTACCTTGATTCTGAGCCACAACAAGACTTTGGCGGCCCAGTTATATGGGGAGTTCAAGAACTTCTTTCCCAATAATGCGGTAGAGTATTATGTCTCTTATTATGATTATTATCAGCCGGAAGCCTATCTGCCTTCCACCGATACCTATATTGAAAAGGATCTGGCTATCAATGATGAGATAGACAAGCTTCGCTTAGCAGCAACATCTGCCTTGCTTTCTGGCCGTAAGGATGTGGTGGTTATTTCCTCGGTATCTTGTATTTATGGTATGGGGAATCCCGCCGATTTCTACGAGAATGTAATTGAAATCAAACGAGGTAAATTATTGGATCGTAATGTGTTCCTTCGTCGTTTGGTGGATAGCCTATATGTTCGGAATGATTTGGATTTGAATAGAGGAAACTTTCGCGTGAAGGGTGATACGGTGGATATCTATTTGGCCTATAGTGACAATTTGCTTCGGGTCATGTTTTGGGACGATGAGATTGACGCCATTGAAGAAGTGGATCCCATTTCAGGTATCCGTTTGGGACAGTTCGATGAATACAAGATTTATCCGGCCAATCTGTTCATGACCACCAAGGAGAGCCAACTTCGTGCCATTCATCAGATTGAAGATGATTTGACAAAGGAGGTAGCCCGTTTCGAGGAAGAAGGCAAACCTTACGAGGCAAAGCGTCTGTACGAACGTGTGACATACGATATGGAAATGATTCGTGAACTGGGACATTGCTCCGGCATCGAGAACTATTCTCGCTATTTCGATGGGCGTTCGGCTGGTACCCGTCCCTATTGTTTGCTCGATTTCTTTCCTGATGATTTCTTGATTGTTATAGACGAGAGTCATGTTAGTGTACCTCAGATTCATGCCATGTATGGAGGTGACCGTGCTCGTAAAACCAATTTGGTGCAATATGGTTTCCGTATGGAATCAGCTTTTGACAACCGTCCGTTGAAGTTTGAAGAGTTTCAAGAGTTGGCTAAGCAAGTCATCTATGTAAGCGCTACTCCTGCTGATTATGAATTGGTTCAGAGTGAAGGTGTTGTAGTAGAGCAAGTAATCCGTCCGACAGGTTTGTTGGATCCCATCATTGAAGTACGTCCAAGCATGAATCAGATAGACGATCTTATGGAGGAAATTCAGCAACGCATCGAACGGGAAGAACGTGTACTTATTACCACTTTGACCAAACGCATGGCAGAAGAACTGACCGACTTCCTGATGCGTCACGATGTGCGGTGCAATTACATCCATAGCGATGTGGATACCTTGGAACGCGTACAGATTATGAATGACTTGCGGGAAGGTATCTATGATGTATTGATTGGGGTAAATCTGCTACGTGAAGGATTGGATTTGCCGGAAGTATCATTGGTAGCTATCCTTGATGCAGATAAAGAAGGTTTTCTACGTTCACACCGTTCACTGACGCAGACTGCAGGTCGCGCAGCCCGTAATGTGAACGGAAAGGTTATTATGTATGCTGATCGTATCACCGAAAGTATGCAGAAGACCATTGACGAAACCAATCGCCGTCGAGAAAAGCAGTTGGCCTACAATGAAGCAAATGGTATTACACCGAAGCAAATAAAGAAATCCTTCAGCAATGCTTTGTTAAATACTACAATAGATAAGGAAGAGGTCAAGGTTAATACTCCGAAAGCTTATGTGGAACCGGAAACTATCAGTATAGCTGCTGATCCAGTAGTTCAGTATATGTCTAAGCCACAAATGGAAAAGGCTATTGAACGTATCCGCAAGCAGATGCAGGAAGCTGCCAAGAAGTTGGAATTTATTGAAGCTGCCCAGTATCGCGATGAACTACTTCATTTGGAAGATATATTTAAAGAGCGTTGGGGATAAACCAACGCTCTTTCTTTATAAATCTAAATTGTTATTTTCTAGGCTTGATGTCCAATTTCACCGGCTTAATCATATTTTCAGGGCTCAAGATTGTATCGAGTTCTTCCTTAGTCAAGATACCGTGTTCAAGAACGAGGTCGTATACGCTGCGGCCAGTTTCGAGAGCTTCCTTCGCAATCTTGGTAGAGTTCTTGTAACCGATAACCGGATTCAAAGCTGTTACTACACCGATACTGTTATGTACTTCGTTGCGGCACTTTTCTTCGTTGGCTGTGATGCCGTCTACGCATCGTGTGCGGAGTGTGTCGAAACCATGAATCATCAAGTCTACCGATTCGAAACAGCATTGTGCCATTACCGGTTCCATTGCGTTCAATTCCATCTGGGCTGCATCACCGGCCATTGTAACACAAAGGTCATTACCCATTACCTTGTAGCAAATCTGGTTCATTACTTCAGGGATAACCGGATTAACCTTACCCGGCATGATGGAAGAACCCGGTTGCATAGCCGGAAGGTTGAATTCTGTCAAACCACAACGAGGACCGCAACCCAACAAACGAAGGTCATTACAGATCTTGTTCACTTTGACAGCCAATCGGCGCAAAGCAGAAGAATAACCTACCATGCAAGAGGTATCTGAGGTAGCACCTACCAGGTCGCCTGAAAGCTTGAATTCCAAACCTGTGATGTCGCACATGGCTTGAACGCACTTTTCTGCATAACCCGGTTCAGCGCAGATACCTGTACCAATAGCGGTTGCACCCATGTTGACGGTCAAGAAATCGGCAGCAGCTTCGTTCAAGTGCTTGATTTCGTCTTCGAGGATGCTGGCAAAGCCATTGAATGTCTGGCCCAATGTCATAGGCACAGCGTCTTGCAACTGAGTACGACCCATTTTGATGATGTGGGCGAATTCCTTACCCTTTGCACGGAACGAAGCGATGAGTTCGTTCAAATGAGGAATGAAGCTAAGGTGCTTGTAGTACAAACCTACATGGATAGCTGTCGGGTAAGCGTCGTTGGTTGACTGAGAACAGTTCACATGGTCATTAGGTGAGCAGTATTGATATTCACCACGTTGGTAACCCATGATTTCAAGGGCACGGTTGGCGATAACTTCATTCGCATTCATATTGGTAGTTGTACCGGCTCCACCTTGAATCATATCCACCGGGAAATGTTCGTGATGCTGTCCGTCCATGATTTCCTGGCAAGCTTGTTCGATGGCTTGTGCTTGAGCGTCAGTCAAAAGTCCAAGTTCGTGATTGGCACGGGCTGCTGCCATCTTGGTAACTGCCAAACCATAGATAAAACGAGGATAGTCCGACAAATGGAACTTGCTGATAGGGAAGTTTTCGATACCTCTGAGAGTCTGTACGCCGTAAAGGGCGCTAGCTGGAATTTCGCGTGCGCCAATAAGGTCGCTTTCTGTGCGAGTCAAAATCTTTGTGTCCATAGAAGTTATTGTTTTTTAAGGTGATTTAAATCTAGATACAAAGTTATAAACTTCGAAATGGAAAGCAAAATGAAAAGAGAATAATTTGTGATTTATGGTTGGCAATTTGTGATTATTGCAAAAAAAACAATGAAAAGTTTGCAGATTCAAAAAAAAGCCGTATCTTTGCATCGCTTTTGAGAAATAATGCTCGTAATGATGTTTCGGGATGTAGCGCAGTCCGGTTAGCGCACCTGCTTTGGGAGCAGGGGGTCCCAGGTTCGAATCCTGGTATCCCGACAGAAAAGGGACTACAATGATGTAGTCCCTTTTTTATGTGTGTATATTTTGGTGCAAAAAAAAGAGGTTTCAATGAAACCTCTTTTTTCTATTACTTTATAATTTCTAATGTTTTGAAAATCTTTGTGAGCTTTTCTACGGCAATGTCTACTTGTTCCTTGGTGTGTGTGGCCATGAGGGCAAAACGGAGCAAGGTGTCTTGTGGGGCACATGCCGGTGGAATTACCGGGTTGATGAATACGCCTTCGTCGAATGCCATTTTTGTAGAAAGGAAAGTCTTTTCAGTATCGCGTACGTAAAGCGGGATAATCGGACTTTCGGTCTCTCCTATTTCGAAACCTGCTTGGCGGAAACTTTCCAAAGCGTAGTTGGTGATCTTCCAAAGGTTTTCTTGACGTTCAGGCTCTTCTTGGAAAATGTGTAATGCCTTAAGTGCAGCTGCAGTAGAAGCTGGTGTGCTCGAAGCTTGGAAGATGTATGAACGGCAGGTGTGGCGGATCCAGTTGATGGTGTCGCTATCGGCTGCAACAAAACCGCCAAGTGAAGCGAATGACTTGGAGAAGGTACCCATGATGACGTCAACTTGGTCGGTTACACCGAAGTGGTCGCATACGCCACGGCCTTGACGACCGAATACCCCCATGCCGTGTGCTTCGTCTACCATGATGCTGGCATTGTATTTTTCTTTCAACTTTACGATTTCCGGCAATGGAGCTAAGTCTCCTTCCATGGAGAAAACACCGTCTACAATAATCAGTTTTACAGATTCCGGGTTGCACTTTTTCAATTCCTTTTCCAATGCTTCCATGTCGTTATGCTTATACTTCAACTGGGTAGCAAATGAAAGGCGGCGACCGTCTACGATAGATGCGTGGTCGCGGTCGTCACAGATAATATAATCTTTGCGGTCTACCAATGTGGGAATCACTCCTTCGTTAACGGTGAATCCGGTAGTGAATACCAAGCAGTCGTCCTTGCCCAAAAAAGCTGCTAATTCTTTTTCTAATTGGATATGAAGATCGAGGGTGCCGTTCAAAAAGCGAGAGCCGGCACATCCAGTACCATATTTGCGGGTGGCTTCTATGGCGGCTTCAATGATGCGTTTGTCGTAAGTCAATCCCATGTAAGAATTGGAACCGAACATCAGGACCTTTTTGCCGTCCATCATCACTTCTGTGTCTTGTGCACTGTCAATTTCGCGGAAATAAGGATAGACACCCATAGCCATGTATTGCTGTGGTACTCTATAATTGCTGAATTTTTCTTGTAATAAACCCATATATTTATAAGGTAATTGGTGTGTGAACCGTCTCTCGGTTTACACAGTTTCGTTAATTGTGTGCAAAGATAGTAAAAAAGAATCTATCTGAATGCTATTTTTAAAGAAAAATATGTTGTACAACCAAAACTTTGTGTTTTTTGCGGTGGTCTCGCTAAAATGTATTAACTTTGTCAACACTATAAGCAACCAGTAATTGAAGTATGACCGATAAGAAAAGGATTGTTTTTGTGGTGAATCCCATTTCGGGGACCCAAGGGAAAAAGGCCATATTGAAATGGATTGACGAACGGCTGGACCGGTCAATCTATGATTATTCGATTGTAAAGACGGAATATGCCGGACATGCCAGTCAGATTGCCGCAACTGCCGTACAAGACAATGTGGATATCGTGGTGGCCATAGGTGGTGATGGTACCATCAATGAAATAGCACGTTCGCTGGTGCATACGGATACAGCATTGGGTATCATTCCGTGTGGATCCGGTAATGGATTGGCGCGTCATTTACGTATCCCGATGGATGCCAAGTCGGCAATTGATATCCTTAATCAAGGGAATAGCGTTTGTATCGATTACGGAAAAATCAACAATATTCTTTTCTTTTGTACGTGTGGTGTGGGCTTCGATGCTTTTGTGAGTTTGAAGTTTGCCGATTCTGGGAAACGTGGACTCCTCACTTATCTGGAGAATACCTTGCACGAAAGCTTGACGTATCAACCGGAAACTTATGAGATTGAAAATGAAGAAGGTACGGTGAGGCATAAGGCTTTTTTGATTGCTTGTGGAAATGCTTCCCAATATGGTAACAATGCGTATATTACTCCTCACGCTTCACTTACTGACGGATTGATGGACATTACGATTATGGAGCCATTTACCGTATTGGATGTACCTAGTTTGTCGTTCCAATTATTTAACAAGACGCTTGACCAGAATAGCCGTATCAAGACGATGCGTGCCAAGAAGATCAAGATTCATCGTCAGCATGATGGGGTGATGCATTTTGATGGTGATCCGTTGATGGCAGGTAAGGAACTGGAAGTAGAAATCATTCCGGCAGGTCTTCATGTCATTGCTTCGCCTAAGAAAAGGACGAAGGAAGAGAGTGAAAACCTATTGCAGGTAATTTCGAATTATTTCAGTGGATTACATTTGAAGGGGGAAGAAATGCTGGCGAAAAGACAAAGTCATTTGTTTGAGTTGAACCGGAATTTATTGGGTAAGCTTTCGAAAAAAAAAATTACATCTTCAAATAAAAATCACGGGTAAGGGCTATATACTCTTCGCTGTACACATGTCGTTCTAATTCAATCACTAACTCATTGACTTGATAGTCTTGAACGTTTTTTCTGAATTCCACTAAACTGCGTTTAGGAGGGAGTCCTGGGCGTGTTATGACTTGGGTCAACCGGGAGGGATATAGTCCTTGTGTCTCACCTATCCGAAGCAGTTCGTCGGTTTGGTCAGCCGGGAGAATGAGGGAAAAATTGCCATCGGAAGTCAAGAGCTCAGTTACTTTTCCCAGGAGTCTATGGGCATCCAATGTATCTGTATGTCTTGCTGTTGTTCGTTGGTTGTCAGGACATTTTAGGGAGTTTATGAAATACGGTGGATTGGAAACAATCGTGTCGAAACTATTTTTTTCGGTGTAGGTGCAGACATCTTGCAGCACTGCTTCCAAACGATTGTTCCAAGGAGATGCAGAGAAGTTTTCGTTGGCTTGATTCACCGCTTCTGCATCGATGTCGATGGCTGTGATTGGCACTTCGGGAACTCGTTGGGCCATCATGAGGGCGATAAGTCCGGTTCCGGTACCAATGTCCAGGATGCGACGGGACCGGGAAAGGTTGGTCCAGGCACCCAACAAGACACCGTCTGTACCTACCTTCATGGCACAGCGGTCGTGGTATACGGTGAATTGTTTAAAGCGAAAAAATGGATTTGGCATAGTCTGTTTTGTTAATGGGCTTCAAAAATACGCATAAATCCTTAAAACGATATATTTTTGGGAAGTTTTTTCCTTATTAAATAAGGAATGATTAACTTTGCAATCCGTTTGTAAAAACGGTTTTTAATGATGAAAAGATATGAGTAAGAGAATCAAAAACGATAACGAGGATTTTTATATGGAGGCAGATGATAACCAAATATCAATGATTGCTGAAATCACTACTGAACCGGATGCGGAAGATTTGGCAAAGATGGAATTTGATAAGGAAATTCCAATACTACCTTTGCGTAATATGGTGATGTTCCCTCATGTGGTGATGCCGGTAACGATAGGTCGTACCAGTTCTTTAAAACTAATCAATGTGGCTTTTAAGAAGAAGCAACCCATTGTATTGGTTTGTCAAGTATCTGCGGAAGTAGACGATCCGGGATATGCTGATTTATATCATGTGGGTGTGGTGGCTAGAGTGCTCCGTATTTTTGAAATGCCGGGTGGGACAACGACGGCCATCATGCAGTCGGCCGGACCGAAAGTTCATTTGGATGGTATCGTACGTACTCAGCCTTACATGAAGGGGATGGTAACTCCGATGGAAGAAATAGCTGTGGATGAACAGTCTGACGAATTTAACGCACTTATGGAGAGCTGCAAGGATTTGGCTAACAAGTATGTTGAAAAATCGGAACGATTGGCGCCGGATACGGCGTTTGCCATCAAGAACTTGGATCATCCGACCATCTTAGTGAACTTCATTTGTGCGAATTTTCCGTTCAATGTGGATGAAAAGGTACAGTTGTTGCGTTATGACAATTTGAAGGACCGTATGTACAAGTTGATTCAGGTGTTGAATCGCGAAGTTCGTTTGGCGGATATCAAGCAAGCCATTCAGATTCGTACTCGTGAAGATATCGATCGTCAGCAGCGTGAATACTTTTTGCATCAGCAGATCAAGAATATTCAGGATGAATTGGGTGACGGCCAGGACAGCGAAATCGATGAATTGCGTTTGAAAGGCAGCCGGATGAATTGGCCAAAAGAAGTGGCAGATACATTCGAAAAGGAGGTTACTAAATTGGAACGTATCAATCCCCAAGCTCCGGATTATAGTGTTCAGTTGACTTATCTGCAAACCATGCTTTCATTGCCTTGGGGCATTTATACCGAAGACAATCTGAACATCAGCAATGCGGAAAAGACCTTGAACAAAGACCATTATGGATTGGAAAAGGTAAAGGAACGTATTTTGGAACATTTGGCTGTCTTGAAGTTGAAGAACGACATGAAATCGCCGATTGTTTGTTTGTATGGCCCTCCGGGTGTAGGTAAGACTTCGTTGGGGCGTTCCATTGCAGCTGCATTGAAGCGCAAGTATGTACGAATGTCTTTGGGGGGGGTACATGATGAAGCCGAAATCCGTGGTCATCGAAAGACTTATATAGGTGCTATGCCAGGACGTATCGTAAAGAGCCTGATTAAGGCGGAAGCATCGAATCCGGTCATTATTTTGGATGAAATCGATAAGTTGGGTAGTGACCATCGGGGTGATCCGAGTTCGGCGATGCTGGAAGTATTGGACCCGGAACAGAATCATTCTTTCCATGACAATTATCTGGATGTGGACTATGACCTGTCCAAAGTAATGTTCATCGCTACAGCCAATAATTTGGGAACCATCCCTCCTGCCCTGCTCGACCGTATGGAGTTGATTGAGGTAAGTGGTTACATTACTGAGGAAAAGGTAGAGATTGCCAAGCGTCACTTGGTACCGAAGGAGTTGGAAAACAATGGCTTGAAGAAAGAATATGTGAAGATTTCGAAGCCTGCCTTGGAATATATTATCGAGAACTATACTCGTGAAAGCGGTGTGCGTGAATTGGAGAAGAAGATTAATAAAGTAATGCGCAAGATTGCGTTGAGATCGGCGCGTGACGGGTATCAGTTGCTCCACGATATCAAGCCAGCTGATGTTCGTGATTATTTGGGTGCTCCAGAGTATTCGCGTGACAAATATCAAGGCAATGAATATGCCGGTGTGGTGACAGGTTTGGCCTGGACAGCTGTAGGAGGTGAAATCCTGTTCGTGGAAACGAGCTTGAGCAAAGGAAAGGGTGGCCGATTGACATTGACCGGTAATTTGGGTGATGTGATGAAGGAGTCGGCTATGCTGGCTTTGGAATACCTCAAGGCACACACTTGTTTGCTGGATGTCTCGGAAGAAATTTTTGAGAATTGGAATATCCACGTGCATGTACCTGAAGGAGCGATTCCAAAGGATGGTCCTTCGGCAGGTATTACCATGGTGACTTCCCTGGCTTCGGCATTGACTCAGCGGAAGGTGAAGCCGAATTTGGCAATGACCGGCGAAATCACGTTGCGTGGCAAGGTGTTGCCGGTAGGTGGTATCAAGGAAAAGATTTTGGCAGCCAAGCGTGCCGGCATAAAAGAAATCATTCTATGTGAAGAAAATCGGAAGAATATCGAGGAAATCCAGCCTGTTTATTTGAAGGGATTGACTTTCCACTATGTAAATGATATCAAGGAGGTGTTGGAATTGGCTTTGACCAATGAAAAGGTAAATGGAGCCATTGATTTCTGCGCTGTAACAAACAAGAAGGAAGAAGAAAAGAAATAACGATATGACATTTGAATTGCAACATACCGATCCGAAGTCGAATGCGCGTGCAGGATTGATTACTACCGACCATGGTCAGATAGAAACGCCTATCTTTATGCCTGTTGGTACTTTGGGTACTGTCAAAGGTGTACATCTGCATGAAATCAAGGAGGATATTCAGGCTCAGATTATTCTAGGCAATACGTACCATCTGTACTTGCGTCCGGGATTGGACATCATTGAACAGGCAGGCGGTCTGCATAAGTTCAATGGATTTGACCGACCGATGCTGACTGATAGCGGTGGTTTCCAGGTTTTTTCCTTGTCGGGTATCCGTAAGATGCGGGAAGAAGGCGTGGAGTTCCGTTCGCACATTGATGGATCGAAGCATTTGTTTACGCCGGAGCGTGTCATGGATATTGAACGTACGATTGGTGCGGACATCATGATGGCGTTTGATGAGTGTACTCCGGGAACAGCTGATTATAATTATGCCAAGAAGTCCATGGAGTTGACGCACCGTTGGTTGGATCGCTGCTTGAAACGTTTTAACGAAACGGAACCGAAGTACGGTTATCATCAGTCGCTCTTCCCGATAGTTCAGGGATGTGTGTATCCCGATTTACGCAGGAAATCAGCGGAATTTATAGCGTCTAAAGAAGCCGAAGGAAACGCCATCGGTGGTTTGGCGGTAGGTGAACCGGCTGAAAAGATGTACGAGATGATTGAAGTAGTGAACGAAATTCTTCCGAAAGACAAGCCACGGTATCTGATGGGTGTTGGTACGCCGGTCAATATTCTGGAAGGCATTGAACGTGGTGTGGATATGTTTGACTGCGTGATGCCTACCCGTAATGGACGTAACGGTATGCTTTTTACCAAAGACGGTATCATTAATATGCGTAACAAGAAATGGGAAAATGACTTCTCTCCGATTGAGGCGGACGGTGCTTCGTATGTAGATACGATGTATAGCAAAGCCTATTTGCGTCATCTTTTCCATGCACAGGAATTGTTGGCGTTGCAGATTGCTAGTATTCATAATCTGGCATTTTATCTGTGGCTGGTGAAGGAAGCACGAAAGCATATCATTGCAGGTGATTTTTCTACTTGGAAACCAATGATGGTAAAGCGATTGTCTACTAGATTGTAAGGAGGAGAAAGATGAGAGGGTTGAAAAACATAAAGAAGAAGTTGAAGTTGGATAAGTATATCCGACGTATCGATTGGTACATTATCAAGAAATTCTTGGGTACCTATTTCTTTGCCATTGCATTGATTATCAGTATTGCAGTGGTGTTCGATGTGAATGAGTGGATAGATAACTTCATTAATAATAAAGCGCCGATTAAGGCAATTATCTTTGATTATTATGCCAACTTCATACCTTACTTCTCGAACTTGTTCAGTCCGCTGTTCGTGTTCATTTCGGTGATTTTCTTTACGTCGAAACTGGCGGAAAATTCGGAAATCATTGCGATGATGTCTACTGGATATAGCTTCAAGCGCTTGTTGCGTCCGTATATGATTTCGGCAGCCATCATTGCGGTCATGACCTATGGCATGGGTGCCTATGTGATTCCGCAAGGTAATGTGACCCGTCTGAACTTTGAGGACAAGTACAAGAAAAAGAAGAAACAGGAATATGTACGGAATGTGCAGGTGGAAGTAGATAGTGGAGTGATAGCCTACATGGAGCGTTATGAAAATTACAATAAGACTGCCTATCGTTTTTCTTTGGATAAATTTGTAGACAAGAAATTGGTTTCGCATTTGACAGCCAAAAGTGCAACCTATGATACAACTAAGGTACATAAGTGGACGCTGAAGAATTATATGATTCGTGAAATGGATGGAATGAGGGAAACTATTACCCAAGGAGAACGTTTGGACTCCATTATCCCGATGGAACCTCAGGATTTCTTGATCATGAAGGGACAGCAGGAAACGATGACCAGTTCGGAATTGAGTGATTACATAGCCCGACAGAAACGACGGGGATTTGCCAACATCAAGGAGTTTGAGATAGAGTATCATAAACGTATAGCCATGTCGTTTGCCTCGTTTATTCTGACAATTATAGGGGTATCCCTTTCTTCCCGAAAGGTTAAAGGAGGTATGGGACTCTATTTGGGGGTAGGTCTTGCTTTAAGTTTCTCCTATATTTTATTCCAAACGGTTTCGGCTACATTTGCCATTAATGGTAATGCTTCTCCTTTGCTGGCTGTATGGGTACCAAATATTGTGTATGCATTTATTGCCGTTTATCTGTATAGGAAAGCTCCAAAATAAAAAACAACTCTCTTCATATCAATTGAGATAAGAAGAGAGTTGTTTTACGTTGATGTCCTTGGCTATAATCACGCCGTTTTCATCCAATAGATAATTCTTAAAGCCTTTGTGTAAGCGATAAGTTTGATAAAGTTCCGAATTTTCGCCTTCCAATTCAACAAAACAATTGGTAGTGGTAATCCGGTCTTTTTTGATGGTTTCATGAAAGATTGATTTGTATTCATCAAACGATACTGAAACCATTTCGATGTTGTTCATTTTACTTGTTGCGTGACCCAAGGATGCATTTTGTTTTCTTGAAGAAGCATCGTAGCTAGCCCAAAAACTTAATAGTACATATTTACCTTTCAAATCCTTTAAGTCGATCAACTGCTTTTCTCCACAAATCTTGAAGGCTGGAGCTTTGTCTCCGATAGTCAAACCTTCAGTTGGTGTATCTTTACCCACAAAGGAGTAAAATAGAAACGAAACAGTGACCAGTGCAGCAGAAATCCATTTTACATTAATGGTCATGTAAGTCGATTTTAGTTAATAATAAACCGGGACCGCCTAAAAAGGCGGGGTTTTCACCCGGAGAAACTTGTTAATCCTGAAAGTCAATAACTTTCCACCTTTGAAAACCGCTGCAAAGATAAGGAATTATTATTTTGTGACCAAATAGATTGCTTTAAAAATATGTTGTTTAGCATATTTTTAGGTTTTTGGAAGCTTTTAGAGGTGGAAATGTTCTGTTTTATGTGGTTAGAAGGATTAAATTTCCTATATTTGTATATGATATCAAATAAATGATAATTATGGACGCTAAAACAGAACTAATCTTAATCCGTATTACGGGCTTGGATCGTCCAGGTCTGACCGCTTCGTTTACGGAAATACTTTCCGGTTATGATGTGACAATCATGGATATTGGTCAAGCCAATATTCATAGTACCCTTTCATTGGGTATCTTGTTCAAGAGCCCTAAGGCAGATTCGGGAAATATTATGAAGGAATTGCTTTTTAAAGCTTCGGATTTTGGGGTAAACATCCGATTTTATCCGGTTCCGGTAGAAGAATACGAAGATTGGGTAAGCCGTCAAGGAAAGGACCGCTATATCCTGACTTTATTGGGACGTAAGTTATCAGCGAAACAGATTACTGCTGTAACCCATATCCTTGCGGATCAGGAATTGAACATTGATGCAATCAAGCGTTTGACAGGTCGCCAGCCTTTAGACGAGAGCAAAGCAGGTGTCCGTGCCTGTATTGAGTTCTCTTTGAGAGGTACTCCTCGTGACCGAGAAGAATTGCAGCGTGAGTTGATGAAGCTGAGTAGTGAATTGGAAGTGGACTTCTCCTTCCAACGTGACAATATGTACCGTCGCATGCGTCGGTTGATTTGTTTCGATATGGATTCTACCTTGATTCAGACCGAGTGTATTGATGAATTGGCTGAAAGAGCCGGTGTGGGTGAACAAGTACGTGCGATTACGGAAAGTGCGATGCGTGGTGAAATCGATTTCAAGGAAAGTTTTGCCAAGCGTGTGGCTTTGTTGAAAGGGCTGGATGTTAGTGTCATGCAGGAAATTGCCGAAACGATGCCGATTACCGAGGGAGTGGAACGTCTGATGTTTGTGTTGAAGCGTTATGGGTATAAGATTGCCATTCTTTCCGGTGGTTTCACGTTCTTCGGTGAATATTTGCAGAAGAAGTATGGTATTGATTATGTTTATGCCAACGAGTTGGAAGTGGAAGATGGTAAGTTGACTGGCCGTTATTTGGGTGATGTAGTAGACGGTAAACGTAAAGCGGAATTATTACGTCTGATAGCTCAGGTAGAAAAAGTGGACATTGCCCAGACTATTGCTGTAGGTGATGGAGCCAATGACCTTCCGATGTTGTCATTGGCAGGTTTGGGGATTGCTTTCCATGCCAAACCGAAAGTAGTGGCTAATGCCCGTCAGTCTATTAATACGATTGGTTTGGATGGTGTACTCTACTTCTTGGGATTCAAGGATTCTTACCTGGAAGAACGAGGTAAGCTATAATAAAGAATAATTGAGATGAAATTTGATGAATTGAATTTGGACGAGAGTGTGCTCCAAGCGTTGGATGCTATGAATTTTCAGGAGTGCACTCCCGTACAAGAGCATACGATACCAGTTATTCTGGAAGGCCGTGATTTGATTGGGGTAGCTCAGACTGGAACGGGAAAGACGGCGGCTTATTTGTTGCCGGTCTTGAATCAATTGAATAAGGGTACGTATCCAGCGGATGCGATTAATTGTGTTATCATGTCCCCTACTAGAGAATTGGCCCAACAGATAGACCAACAGATGGAAGGTTTCTCCTATTTTATGCCTGCATCTAGTGTGGCTGTATATGGAGGGAATGATGGTATTCGTTTTGAGCAGGAAAAGAGAGGGTTGACATTAGGGGCTGATGTAGTGATAGCTACACCGGGTCGTTTGATTAGTCACTTGAGCATGGGGTATGTGGATATGTCCAAGGTTTCGTTTTTTATTTTGGATGAAGCAGATCGTATGTTGGATATGGGATTTTATGATGACATCATGCAGATAGTGAAGTATTTGCCCAAGAATAGACAGACCATTATGTTCTCGGCTACGATGCCTGCCAAAATTCAACAACTAGCTAAAACTATTCTGAATAATCCGGTCGAAGTGAAATTGGCGGTTTCCAAGCCAGCGGAAAAGATTATTCAAATTGCTTATGTGTGTTATGAAAATCAAAAGTTGGGTATTATTCAGTCTTTGTTCCGTGATCAGACACCGGAACGTGTGATTGTATTTGCTTCTTCTAAGGTGATGGTAAAAGAAGTGACCAAGGCATTTCTTCGCATGAAACTGAATGTCGGTGAAATGCACTCGGATTTGGAGCAGGTACAGCGCGACCGGATTATGCGTGAATTCAAGAGTGGCCGTATCAACATTTTGGTGGCGACAGATATTGTTTCGAGAGGGATTGACATTGATGATATCCGTTTGGTTATCAATTATGATGTACCTCATGATAGTGAAGATTATGTACATCGTATCGGGCGTACAGCACGCGCAAATAACGACGGTTGTGCGATAACATTTGTGAGTGAAAAGGAACAGACTCTGTTCAAGACCATTGAGGATTTCTTAGGTAAGAGTATTTACAAGATTCCTGTACCGGATGAATTGGGTGAAGCGCCTGTATATGCACCAAAGTCGAATAAGGAAAAAGGAGGCCGTAGACGAAATAATCATCGTCGGCGTCATTGACACAATTCGTAAGTAATATCTCCGTCTTTCGAGATGGAGATATTTATTAGATAACAGCTGGCACTATTGGGAATACATATGGTGGCTTGGTATTGATAGCCTTTTGCATCTACTCCGATGAATTCCATATCGTTCAAGATTGAGCGTTTGAAATATTCTGCTGGTACTAAAGGTTTAAAATCCTCTTTTTTCATGTTTCTGGCAAAAAGTTTTTTCTTGCCTTCGAAAACACAAATGTGGATGATGTTGTCATAGTATACATTTTCTATTTCCAATCCTTCTTCGGTAATTTCAGGTTGAATAACTTTGATTTTGGTTGGATTAATGTATACATAGCCACGGTATCGGATATTATTATAAAAGACAATGTCATCTTTTTCAATCACTTCACGAATAGGTTCTTGGAAATGGAGTGATTTTTGGATGGACAGAAGCGAATCCATGGAACTTTCAGCTTTGCTAAGTTGCAGGATATCTCCTATTGCCGATTCAATCCATATAAACGATTCTCCTTGTTTCTTGATGTGATAGTTGGCGATTTGTTGTCCGTAGGTTTTCAAAGTATCGTCGATGATTTTGAAAACGGTAGGTTGAACAGACTCATCTATATAGAAGATGCTGTCTCCTTTGATTTTTAACAAAGGAGTTTCTGTCATATCGTCTATCCAAATGCCTTGGAACAATTCTTTAGCCCTCAAGTTTTCTTCTGCTGCTTTGGGCTGTTTTTTAGGTTGGTTAGTGCAGGCTGTGAGTATTGATATGAATGCTAAAAATGTACAGAGTCTATTCATTTATGAATCTTGGTTAATCCTTAAACGGGTATGCAAAAGTACAACAAATAATGCTTATTAACTATTTTATTTCAGAAAAATGCTTGGGAATGGAATAAAAAACTTATTTTTGCATTATGATTGAATTGACCAAGCATATAGAAATCCTGTTATTGGAAAACGATTGTGTAATTGTTCCTGGATTGGGTGGATTTATTGCACATTATCAACCTGCTCATTATGAGGAAGATGAATGTGTCTTTGTACCTCCTACCCGTATGGTTGGCTTTAATCCTCAACTCACGATGAACGATGGGTTGTTGGCTCAGGCATACATGCAAACCCATCATACCGATTTTTCAGATGCCACTAAAATGATTTCGGTCAAGGTGAATGAGCTGAAAGAAAAGTTGTATAATGAAGGATTGGTAAAAATCTCAGGTGTAGGTACTTTGCATTATACCATGTATAATCAGTATGAATTTCGTCCGATGGAAAATGGAATATTGGCTCCAGAACTCTATGCTTTGGAGGCATTTTCAATATCTCCATTGTCGGCAGAAGTGGTGACTGAAACGATTGTGCAACCGGAATTGCCTCGTGAACGTCGAATAGTATCGGAAAAGAAGAAATCTTATTCATTGAATCCTCAATGGTTAGGAAATGCAGTAGCTGTGGTTGTAGCGGCAATCTTTTTCTTTGCTTTGTCGGTTCCAGTAGAGAATACATATATTGATAAAGGTAATTATGCTTCATTGGGTACGAATTGTTTGTTTGATGCCATTCGTTCACAATCCGTGGCAACTACTTTGATTACTTCGGTAAAAAAAGAACCTCAGAAAACAAAATCTGTAGATGTATCACCTGTGGTCGTGAAGGTAGAAAAGGTAGCCTCTGCTCCTAAAGTGGCGGTTAAGGAAGAAGCTAAGGTAGAGATTCCTAAAGTAGTATCTTCAAAGAAAGAAATAAAGAAAGCTGAAACTCCGAAGGTAGAAAAAAAGCTTGTAACCATAACGCCCAAAAAACACTATCATCTCATAGTAGCTAGTTTAGCTACATCGGCTGATGCTCAACGTATGTTGAAAGAATACAAACAACAAGGTTATACAGGTGCATCAGTGATACAAGGTGGAGGAAGATATCGTATTTCTTTGTGTAGCTATTCAGAGCGTACACAAGCTCAAAACAGGTTGAATGAATTGAAAAAGGCAGATGCATTCAAGAATGCTTGGATGCTGACTTCAAAATAATTAGACTGAATTTCGAATGAAAAGAATTCTCTGTCCGAAATGTGACAATTACATTACTTTTGATGAAACGAAGTACACGGAAGGCCAATCGTTGGTTTTCATCTGTGAACATTGTAAGAAGCAGTTCAGTATCCGTATCGGAAGAACCAAGCTGAAAGCCACCCGCAAGGAGGAAGTTTTGGACGAACAGGCCAATAGTCAGGATTGCGGAAGTATTGTGGTGGTAGAAAATGTGTTTGGCTATAAGCAGGTACATCCGTTGAAGGAAGGTGATAATGTCATTGGACGTAGAAACAAAGGAACGGAGGTAGACGTTTCTATCGAAACTGCCGACCCTAGTATGGACCGAAAGCATTGTGTCATCAATGTATCCCGTAACAAGAAAGGACAATTGGTGTATACCTTGCGAGACAACCAAAGCATTACCGGGACTTTCCTGATGAATGAAATCCTGGGGCCTAAGGATAAAGTCCGTATTGAAGAAGGGGCTATCATAACCTTGGGTGCGACAACCCTGATTCTTCGGGTGGCGGAAGAATAAACAAACAAAACAAGATTCTGAAACATGGATGTATTGATTTATGTGCTCTCCTTCCTGTTGTTGGTGGGAGGTATAGCTGGTTGTGTACTTCCGATATTGCCTGGACCACCTTTAGGTTATGCGGGATTATTGTTGTTGCATTTTACCGGTAGGGCGGATTTCTCGACGGTTCAGTTGGTCACTTGGCTGATTATAGTGGTTATTTTACAGGTGATAGACTTTATCACTCCCCTTTTAGGTAGTAAATATATTGGTGGAAGTGAATTCGGTAACCGTGGATGTGTAGCCGGTACGTTGATTGGGATGTTCTTTTTGCCTTGGGGAATTATCGTTGGTCCTTTTATCGGGGCGGTAGCTGGTGAAATGTTGGGTGGAAGTGATTTGGCTCATGCCATTCGGGCGGGTATCGGCTCGTTGATTGGATTCCTGGTAGGAACACTTTTAAAAGTGATTGTTTGTTTTTACTTCCTCGTTCAAGGAGTAGGAACATTGATATAAATAAAAAGGAGTGCTAAGTCAAGCACTCCTTTTTGTTGGATATCGTTATTTAGAACATGTATGCAATTCCGACATTGAACACGGCTTGGTCCAAATCGCTCACTACTTGATATTTCAATTCAAAGTTTAGCATTAAATTGTCTGTAATGTCCATTTCTGCACCACCGCCGACATTGACACCCAAGCGAGTTACGACCTTACCAAAGTCCCAACGGGCAAAAGTCAAACCTGCCAACGGATATACTCTAATGTTGCTGGCCATTGGGAACAAGTAATGAGCATTGGCATTAATATCAAACATATCTACCCCGTTATTTTCAAAGAAGTAGTTCATGGATGGTTCTAAACGGATATTGTCCGTAATATTGTATTGGTATTTCACACCGATACCGAATGATTCGATTTCAGTTCCATAAGTCAAATGTACACCTGCAGCTTGGATTCCCTTTTGTGCAAATGTGTTACCCATGATGAAAAACATCATGCTGAAAAGTACAATTAATTTCTTCATAATCATTAATTTTAAGTGGATACTAGTTTTATATACTTTTTTGTGTCTTCTCCTATGAGAATGTTGTTATACAAATGTACGTTATTTGAATGAATTTCACCTTATATAGTTGTTAAAAATAACAAAAGGACCGGATTATTCCCATAGCTTGATCAAATCCTTGTCTCCCCAATACCAATGGATGTGGCTAGCCAGTACGTTTTTGTACCGGTAGAACGGCATGAGTTCTTCGGAACCTTTCAGATTGGTAATCATGCTTCTTCGGTTGGTTATAAGGGTATCGTCTTGCTGAATGGTGGTATAACGGAATTCGTATCCTTTCAGTTCCATGTCTTCTCCCACAGTCTTCCGGTAACCGGATTGTAATTTCGGCATTGCTGGTACAATGAAATCGATGGGAAGGATGTTGCTCATGGAATAAGCGGTTCCGTTTTCCTTGGATTTCAGACTACGTCCTAAGAAAACCATTCCTCCTCCTTCGGCGAGAATCTTTCCTCCTCTTTCGGCATACTTCTTTAATGCTTCCATCATTTTGTGCCGACGATGTAGTTGACGGGCAAACAGTTCCGGATAACCACCCGGTAGATAAATCAAATCGGCTTCAGGAAGTTCATAGCCATATAAAGGACTAAAATAAGTGATGTTTCCCCATTTGGCTAGACGGGCAAGATTTTCTCGATAGGTGAAGTTGAAAGCTGGGTCGCGTGCTACGGCTATCTTGATTTTCCGTATAGGAAGTACAGGTGAATCGTCTTCCATGTCGGATGTATATGGTAAGGTGTACGGACAAGGGAAATTACGGTTGCAACGGCTAAGTAGGCGGTTGATGTCCACGGTCTTTTCCAACTGCTCGGCTATCAGATCGGCTTGTTCATTCAAACTATGGCGGTTGGCAACAGAGATGACACTGTGTTTGGGAGGTAATTTGATGCCTTCCATTGAGGGAAGATATCCCAGACAATCTACTCCAGTATCTGCACAAGCTTCCCGTAGATATGCATAATGAGCCGGTGAAGATACTTGATTGAAAATAACTCCTGCCAAACGGACGCCTGCATAGAAATGCTTGAATCCATAAATCAAAGGAGCTACGGAATAACCTATAAGGCGAGCATTGATGAGCAAGACTACCGGAATATTCAGTAAATTGGACATTTCGATGGTACTTCCTTGCATCCGTCGATAGCCATCGTATAAACCACCTATACCCTCAATGATGCAAGCATCTGCTTGTTCACCATATTTATTAAAGAGATGTTGTACATGATTGAAGGAAGACATCCAGGCATCTAGATTAACCGATTCGCAATCGCCCGCAATGGACAATTGCTGGGAATCGATGAAGTCTGGACCGCATTTATAGGATTGTACATTCATTCCACGCTTCTTCAGAGCACGTAACAATCCCATAGCGAGAAAGGTTTTTCCGCTACTGGCCGTTGCCGCACTGATGAGAATTTGTGGTTTCATTGTTCCATGATTTATAAATGACGGGACAAAGATAAAATAATAAACTGATTCTATAGTGCTTTATGGTAAGAAAAAGATTTTGTATATTTGCGTTCCTTTTCCTTAAAGTGTTTTTGGAAAAGCTAAATGAAAGAGCATAAAGGCATGAAAATAAAATTCTTAAGTCTCGCAAGTGGTAGTAGTGGTAATTGTTATTACTTGGGGACGGATACATATGGTATATTGATTGATGCGGGTATTGGGGTACGCACAATCAAAAAACAGTTGAAAGATTATGGGCTGGCATTGGAAAGGGTACATGCGGTATTTGTGACGCATGACCATGCAGACCATATCAAATCGGTAGGTACTTTAGGAGAAAAATATGGTATTCCGGTTTATTCAACCCCTGAAATTCATGTTGGAATCAATAAAAACTATTGCATGACCGAAAAATTGACTTCGGCCAGTGTACGTTATATCTATAAGGAAGAGCCGTTGCAACTGAAAGATTTCAAGATTACCGCTTTTGAAGTCCCTCATGACGGAACGGATAATGTAGGTTATTGCATAGAGGTGGGTGGAAGAGTCTTCTCTTTTCTAACTGATTTGGGAAGCATCACTCCTACTGCTGCCAAATATATTTGTATGGCCAATCATTTGGTCATTGAGGCCAATTATGACGATGAGATGCTGAAAATGGGGACTTATCCGAAGCATTTGAAGGAACGTATATCAGGTCCCAATGGACATATGTGTAATCGAGATACCGCCGAATTCTTGGCAGAGAACATGCACGAGGGATTGGAAAACATATGGCTTTGTCATTTAAGTAAGGATAATAATCATCCTGAATTGGCATATAAAACAGTAGAATTCATTTTGCGAAGAAAAGGGATATGTGTAGGAAAAGATGTGCAACTCGCTGCATTAAAGCGAAATACACCTTCTGAGTACAAGGTGTTTGAATAAAATTCGATGAAATCGATAAAAAAAACACAAAAAGGCTTGCGCAATTAAAATAAAACATCTACCTTTGCATCCGCAAATCAGAAATGAATGCATCCTTAGCTCAGTTGGTAGAGCAACTGACTCTTAATCAGTGGGTCCAGGGTTCGAATCCCTGAGGATGTACAAAAGAGAGAAAAATGATTTGTAAGTTGCATCCTTAGCTCAGTTGGTAGAGCAACTGACTCTTAATCAGTGGGTCCAGGGTTCGAATCCCTGAGGATGTACATAAAAAGGGGAATGACTTTTAGAGGTTGTTCCTCTTTTTTTGTGCTTATTTATGTAAGATTCTTATATTTGACATAATGATGTAATAAAGAATGTTTATTTTTGTGCAAGAAACATAAAGCAACAATTTATTGTGAAGAAGAGTATTTGGATTTTAGCAGCTATTATGGCCTGCTCTAGTGTGACCGTATCGGCACAGAAATCAAAAGAAGAACCCAAAGGGAAAGCCATTGTTCAGGTATTCGGTAATTTCCACACAGGTTTTGGACATGACAATGATGACCGTGGATTTGAATTGGACCGCAGTTATTTGGGCTATCAGTACGATTTGGGCAAGGGATTGCAAGTAAAGGCAGTAATGGATGTTGGTCAATCGGATGATGTGAATGATTATCATCGCATAGCATACATCAAGAATGCCCAAATTACATGGAAAACCGGAAAATGGACTTTTAATGGTGGTTTGATTTCCACCACCCAGTTCAATATGCAGGAAAAGTTCTGGGGATATCGTTATGTCATGAAGTCTTTCCAGGACCTCTATAAGTTCGGAAGCAGTGCCGACTTAGGTATCTCTGCTGCATACAAGTTCAGCGATTGGCTATCGGCAGATGCGATTGTTGTTAACGGTGAAGGCTATAAGAAGATTCAGAAGAACGATGGATTGATGTATGGTTTGGGTGCAACCCTCACTCCTGGCAAAGCATTGACTTTCCGTGCTTATTATGGCTTGAACGAAGGATCGGATGCAAAGCAAGAAAACATTCAGAACTTGGCAACTTTTGTTGGATTGAAGTTGAATGGCTTTTCTTTAGGTGCAGAATACAACCGAATTTGGAACATGAAGCATGTAGATGGTTCTGATATGAATGGTTTCTCCATTTATAGTAATATCAAATTGAATAAGGGAGCGGACCTGTATTTGCGTTTCGATGATTATAACGGTGACGAATCGGGTTTCATTGCCGGTGTGCAATGGAAACTGGGCAAGTATGTGAAAGTATCACCAAACTTCCGTTGGAATCATGCAGAGGTAGACGGAGGAAATCAGGATAGCTATATGGGATATATCAGTTGTTACTTCGGCTTCTGATAAACTTTTGATGAACGTGCCTACGTTTGAATCAAAACGCCTTGACGTTTTACATAAAACGCCGAGGCGTTTTTTTTTGAAGTCCTATGAAATCTCATTGTAATCCATTCTTCACTGAGCCGTTTATTTCTTGTGATAACCTTGTAACATCTCTTACCTACTTTTGCATTGTCAGATAAAACAAAAATAAGTTATCTGTTGTTATGATTGTATAATTTGTAAAAATGCAAAAGAAATGAAAAAGCTGAATGTCTTTTTTCTCGGTGCAATGGTGTTGATGCTTGCACTGGTTTCATGTAAGAACACGAAAAGTAACTCTGAGGGTGGACGTGATGCCGTGGAACTCTCGGGTGCAGGTGCTACTTTCCCTCTTCCTTTCTACAATGTAATCTTTGAGAATTTTGCTGAAGTGAATGGCGATGTCGTGGCTTATGGTGGCATTGGTAGTGGTGGAGGTGTACGCAATCTTCGCGATGGAATCGTGGATTTTGCAGGAAGCGATGCCTTCCTTACAGAAAAAGAAATGAACGAAATGCCTCCGGTTATTCATGTCCCGACTTGTATGGGAGCCGTAGTGTTGGCATACAATTTACCAGGTGTGGATAATTTGAACTTGTCGGGCGATGTCGTGGCAGATATTTTTGCCGGTAAGATTACCTGTTGGAACGATGCACGTGTCAAAGCATTGAATGAAGGGACTTCCCTCCCCGATGCTGACATCATTCCGGTATTCCGTTCGGATGGTAGTGGTACCACCTTTGTCTTTACCGACTATTTGAGCAAGGTAAGCGAGAACTGGAAGAACACTTACGGTACAGGCAAGTCGGTGAACTTCCCGAAAGGTCAGGCCGCTAAGGGTAATCCGGGTGTAGCGGGTGTTATCTCTCAAACTGCTAATTCCATCGGTTATGTAGGATCGGAATATGCTTTTGCCCAACGCATTCCGTATGCTACCTTGATGAATGTAAATGGTGAATTGGTAAAGCCTACTTCGGAAAGTATCTCGGCTTCTGCTTCGGGTGAAATTCCTGCCGATACCCGTACTTCTATCACCAATTCATCGGCCAAGGGAGCTTATCCCATCAGTTGCTTTACTTGGATTCTTATTTATAAGGAACAGGCATACGCTAAGAGAAGTGCAGAACAAGCCCAAGCTACCCTTGACTTGCTTCATTAT
>SUXY01000039.1 GCA_015060705.1 Bacteroides sp.
AGGCCAATTCGCCCAAGGTCATGCCATGCACCACTGGAATAGGCAACCAACCCACACCCGACTTAAACTTCATGTCTAGAATCGGACCGTCCACATAGTGACCGTTCGGATTCGGGCGGTCGAGCAACAACACCTTGCGATTGTATTCCGCACAAGCGTCCATCAAACGGCACATGGTAATATAATAGGTATAGAAACGCAAACCTACATCCTGAATATCGACTACCAGGATATCGAACTTACGCATGGAAGAATCACTTGGTTTCTTGTCCTTACCGTCGTAAAGCGAAAGAATAGGCACACCAGTCTTGGAGTCTACTGAACTCTTCACGTGTTCACCGGCATCGGCATCTCCACGGAAACCATGTTCTGGCGAGAAGATAGCCACTACATTGAATTTGTTTTCAATCAACACATCCAGCAAGTGCTTGTCACCTACCATCCCTGTATGATTGGAGAAGATAGCGATTCGTTTTCCTTTCAGGATTGGGAAATACTCGGATGTCTGTTCGGCACCCATTATCACACGATTATCTTGTGCTTGGCACCACAGTGCACAGCACAGAACCATAGCCAGTAGTAAATATTTCTTCATAGTAGTAGTAATTTACTAACAAAGGTAGGCTTTATTCTTCATAAAAGAAAATAAAGCACGGACTTTTTAGCCAAGCTTTACCCTTTTTCACCCACAAGCTACAACGAAGACTTGAAAACATGCATCTTTATACAAAAACTCCCCCTCCAGCGTACTGGAGAGGGAGTTTTCAATTATAAGAGGTTTATCCAATTACCAACCTGGGTTCTGAGTCAAAGTAAAGCCCTTGTCTTGATAAGCTGTAATTTGGCTTACAGGGATAGCACGGAGGTAATAACGTTCCGAATTCAAGTCACCCTTTGTAAATACACGCATGCCCTTAGCATAGTTATACATGATGTAACCCTTGTCCGGAGTTGCATTGGTCGGATCATCATAATCAAACAATGTATAACCGCGTTCTCCTGCAGGTAATGCAGCTGATGCTGGATAGTCATTTACATTCATATATGCACCAAGGATTGTCTTGCTTGGATTGCCGTTGGCATCTTCTGAATTCAAGTATTCATATTTAGCCCAACGACGAAGGTCTTCACCACGACGGCCTTCCATCATCAATTCTACGCGACGTTCACGACGGATTTCCCACAAAACAGGGTCAACTTCCGGGTCACGATCTGGGTCGTTAATAACAACACCGTTCACGCTCAAAGCACCGCTTGCATAAGTCATAGTCGGCATGGTCTTGGCTTCTGTATCACCCCACTTAGTCAACTGACGGCCACGAATCTTGTTGATAGAAGCATCCAATACAGCTTGTGAGAAATCACCTGCTTCATACTTCGCTTCAGCATAGTTCAGCAACACTTCGGCATAGCGGATACATGGAGCATCTGCAGGACTTTGACGGTTCTTGCAATATGCCAAATCTTGTGCAAACCATTCATCGTTCAAGAACTTCTTGGTCGGATAACCTGTCGGTGAACCACCTGCTGTATAAACCAAGTCCTTGGCACCCATAATACGGAGTGAGTCGGCTACTGTCTGATACAAACGCGGGTCACGGTTCAAGAAGGAATTTTCAATGCTCGGATCGGTAGCACCCTGATAGAGTGGAGACTGGCCGATAGGCAAACCGTCACTGCACAAATAACTTTCAACAGCATTCTGAGTAATACTACCCATGGTTTGGTCTTCACTTGCATTGTAAGAAATCAAAGCGCTCATGGTCACACCGCTAGTATACTCACGGTACCAAACGATTTCCGGATTGTTCCAAAGGTCATCTGTTGCAAAAAGAGCTGTATAGGTATTGCCAATAGCAAACTTACCTGAATTCATCACTACTTCAGCGCCCTTGATAGCACCTTGCAACATTTTGTTGATAACATCAGCACTTACAGCCTGAGAACCAGAACCGATTGTAGAGCCGTGATACTTCAACCAAGTTGCGTGATACAACATTTCGCGAGACATATATGCACCCACTACATACTTGTTCACTTGGCGCTTGGTGTCGTCATTGCGTACATTGTTGACTGCAAAATCAAAGTCTTCCAATACCTTTTCTGCCACCAATTGATACGAGTCACGATCCTTATAGAGCGTTTCCACATCAGCAGGGTCTGTCACACTACCAATATATGGTACACCACCATATACCTTAATCATAGAACTGTATGCCATGGCACGGAAGTAACGGGCAATCCCTGTCCAGTGATTCTTTGCTTCTTCGCTGATGTTCATGCCCGGAATCTTTTCAATCATGACATTGGCCTTATACACGACGTCGTAGCCAGAAGACCATGTTCCGGTAACGTTGTTGTAATCCGTATTGTTGGCTTTCGGGAAATAGTAATAACCACCGGCCAAAGTCAGGAAGTCGTCAGTAAAGTCATCACCGGAGAAATAGTTACCGAAATCGGTATAGTCTGTTGCATAACCGGTAAAGTAATATGAATAGAAATCTTGTGCGTAGGTACGCAACGAAGATTCTGTCTGCCAATAGGTGTCATTGGTTTGCTTGTCCAATGGGTCTCTGTCAAGGAAGTCTTCGCAACTACTGAGCGAAAGCATCATCAGAGCGCCTAAGTATAAAATATTTCTTTTTTTCATAACATTCAAGAATTGAGATTAGAAACTAAGCTGAAGACCGAAAGACAAAGCCTTCTGGTATGGATAACTACGACCGAAGTTACGTGCATCCGAAGAAGAACCTGATGTACGGATACCGATTTCCGGGTCGATAGCCGGCTTCACACCATCAATGGTAAACAAGTTTTCTCCTGTGAAGTATACACGCAAATTCTGGATGTGATACTTGCTCAACCAAGCCTTAGGAAGTGAATAACCTACGGTCAAAGTCTTCAAACGCAAGTATGCCATATTCAACAAATAACGGTCGTTGACTGTATAGTTACCATTCTGACCCTGTCCATAAGCCATCGGACGTGGATAGAATGCATCCTGATTGTCTTCTCTCCAGTAATCTTCTGCGCCTTTATAGAACGGTTCACCGGTTGTAAAGCCAGGAAGCACCTGGTTACCGGCAGCCCACAAGTTACGCTTAGCTACACCTTGAAAGAACATGCTCACGTCGAAGCCTTTCCATGCAGCATCAAGACCCAAACCAAATTCAAAGCGTGGCAATGCATTACCAATAACGCTCATATCACCTGGGTTGGTAGTCTGAGTACCTTTTACAATCTGACCGTCTCCGTCGAGGTCCTTGTAAAGCACGTCACCAGGACCGAAGCGATAACCACTCTTGAATACCTTGGTTTGATCTGGAATACCGGCCTTCAAGGTACCGTCTGCATTGAAATCATCGGCTGTCAAGAAACGATCGAACTGCAAGCCCCAGATATCACCCAAGACCATACCTTCCTTATAAGCACTGGTTGCCCACCAACCGGTTGCACCATAAGAAGGAATTGCTGTATTGTTGGTCCACTTCACAACTTCTGTCTGTGCGTCCGACAAAGAAGCAGTTACGCCGAAATGCAAACCATTGTTGAAGGTAGTGCGATAGTCAAGTGCCAATTCCCAACCCTTGGTTTGGATAGCTCCGGTATTTTCGTATGGAGCAGCAGCACCGAGCGTCCAAGGCAAGTTAGCAGATGTCAAGATATCGCTGGTCTTACGGTTGTACCAGTCGAAAGTGATACCGAATTTATCGTCAAAGAAACGAGCGTCAAAACCAAGGTCAATGGTTGTAACCTTTTCCCAACTCAATTCTGATGACACGATGGTTGGCATACTTGTTGAACTAGTCTTGATACCATCAATGATCCAACTGTCTGATGATGTAGAAAGTGTAGAAACGAAACGGTCTGTACCAACATCCTGGTTACCGATCATACCCCAAGATCCACGGAGTTTCAATGTGCTCAAATAAGGCTTCAAGTTCTGCATGAAAGCTTCTTCAGTCACACGCCAACCGGCAGACATAGAAGGGAAGAAACCGAAACGCTGTCCGCTAGGGAAACGGGAAGAACCATCGTAACGGCCATTCACTTCCAACATGTAACGATCCTTGAAGTTGTAGTTGATACGGCCAAAGAAACCGGCTACTGCCCAATGTGTATGAGATGAACCTACGGTTTGGTCGCCTGTTGCCATATTCAATTCCGGCTTCATCGGGTCAAGCAAGCCTTTGCGTTGAGCCCAGAAATACTTGTATTCACTCTTTTCAATGTTCGAACCTGCCATTACCTTGAAATCGTGGTCTCCCCAACGCTTTGCATAAGTGGCAACAAAGTTAGCAGTCAAGTTCTCTGTGCGGCCGTTTTCTTGATAAGCATAGTCGTATGAACTTGCCGATACATAATTAGTATAGTTAGCACGCAAATTATCCACGCTTGTAATAGCTGAGAATACGTTGTAACCAGCCAACAAGCTAGGAGCGCCATGTTTCTTGAAACGAGTTTCTACGGTGCTATATGTGAAGTCTGCATCGAAAGTAAAACCTTCAAAAGGCTTCAAGGTAAGACCACCATTGAAACGTACATATTCACGTTCTTTTTCCATGGTTGGAGCCGCTTTCTGTTCGGTGATGGCATTACGGAAAGGCTTGCCTTCGAATGTGCCGTAAGGCATCATTGGCTGCCAACGATAGAGGTAGTACATCTGGTCGTAGAGGTCACTGTTGTAGTTGAACGGCTTGTCATAGTCCGAACGGGTCAACATCGCGCCTGCACGTACAGAAATGTACTTGTTCAATTCCGAGTTGATAGAGAAGTTACCGTTGTAACGTCTATATTCATCGGAGTTCACCTTCATCATACCTTCCTGGTTCAAATAGCTCAAAGCAATGTTATAATTGGTCTTTCCGTTACCACCATTGATTGTCAAGCTATGGTTCTGCTGTGGAGACCAGTCCTTGATGTATTGGTCGTACCAGTCCCAAGTACGGATAAAGAACATACCACCATCACGGAATTCAAAGTCACGGCCCAATTCCATTTCAGGACCGAACTGGTCACCATAGCCGTATTGTTCCCAATAAGCTTTCATCTTCTGGATGTGTTCTTCATCCACGCGCATATTACCTACTACATTGTAATAAGTAACCGATGACGGATTGGCCGCTGCATTGCGTTCACCCATGAGGTTGATTTCGGCCTGTTGCCAACCAGGAAGCTGTTCCGGATTCTGTGTCGGAGTACGCCAAGAGAAGTTGTTGGTATACTTCACCGAAAGACGTTCGTGTTTGGTCTTTGCCTTGGTAGTAATCAACAATACACCGAATGCACCACGGGCACCATAAATAGAAGCCGAAGCCGCATCCTTCAATACAGAGATAGATTCGATATCGTCCGGATTTACCAATGAAATGTCGGTTACTTCCACGTTATCAACCAAAATGAGTGGAGCACCACCGCTACCACTTGGAGAACCGATATTACCACGAATCTTGATAGTAGGAGCGCCACCGATTTCACCGGAATTGGTTGTAACGGTCAAACCTGGAACCGAACCTTGCAAAGCACGGCCAATATCAGTAACCGGACGGCTATCAATAGCCTTGTCTACATCTACCGAAGCTACAGCACCGGTCAAGTTCACTTTCTTTTGAGAGCCATAACCTACAACAACAACTTCATCCAAAAGTTCCGAGTCGTCTTTCAAGACGATGCGCATGTCCTTATTAACTTTTACTTCTTGAGTCTGGAAACCCACGAAAGACACTTGAACGGTACTTCCTGGCTTGATGTTTAAAGTAGCCTTACCGTCGATGTCAGTGATTGTACCGTTGGTAGTACCCTTCTGTACCACGTTAGCACCGATTACCGGTTCGCCCTTTGAATCGACTACTGTAACGGTAATGCTGGTAGTCTGCAGCTGTTCCTGAACTACAGGAGCCTCTGCTGCATGAGCCATCACTGAACCGCCACCTAGAAACAGCGCACAAATAGCCGCTGTCATCAGAGTCTTGCTATCAGCAATACCTCTTCTTTTGCGTTCTTCATTCATAGTGATTAAATTTAGTAACTTATAAAATTAAACTAATAATGTTTCTTCAACAAACAAAGCGCAATGCGAGTTCCCAAAGGGTTCGCACCACGTCCGTCTTAATTTTAGTACAAATTTAAGTCTTTTTAATCTACCTACCAAACTTTTCACCCGACAAAATCAATCCAGAATGCGTTAAAACGCCATTTTCCTTTCAAACCCTTCAATTGCAACACGATTATAACATTAAGACAAGAAACGAATTTTATACCCAAAACTCGGTTTTAGCCCTTCCTACCCGTGTCATTCGGAGCTGCGAATTGTCTCCAGCTCAACAATTATTTTAGAATTCTTTTGCTAAGTTGTAAAAAAACGTATATATTTGTCGGATAGTTGTTAATGAATCTTTCACATTTAATAAAGCATTGATAAAGACAAATCGCCTATGGGAAAGGAGAAAATATTATAAACCAATCAGATAGAAAACCTATCTATCAAAAGTATTTGTACATAGAAATATACAAAGCTTTAAAACTATAAACAAACTATATTCCTTAAATTCTAAAAGAAAACAAACTTATGAAAAAGAATTATTACTATTCATTTGTGTTGCTTGCTTTACTAGGAATGGCTTCACCACAGTCGGCTTTCGCTGATAAGGAAGGCATTCATCAGACAGTTCAGCAAACAAAGAAAGTAACAGGTAAGGTCATTACCGCTACAGGTGAACCGGTAATCGGTGCAGCAGTTGTAGTAAAGGGAACCAGTACAGGTGCCGTTACTGACATTGACGGTAACTTTACCGTAGACGCAGCTCCAGGTAGCATCTTGGAAATTTCTTTCATTGGTTACGAAACTTTCAAATTGAAAGTAGGCGCTGCTAACAATTACAATGTGACCTTGCAGGAAGACTCGGAAACATTGGACGAAGTGGTAGTAACTGCCATGGGTATCAAGAAGGAAAGAAAGGCATTGGGTTATGCCGTATCTGACCTTGGATCCGAAGAATTGATGAAGAACAAGAATACCAACGTGGTAAATTCACTTGCCGGTAAGGTGCCGGGTGTGAACATTACCCAATCATCAGGTGCTGCCGGTGCTGGTTCATCTATCGTTATCCGTGGTGGTAACTCTGCTTCAGAAAGCCGTGACAACCAGCCTTTGTTCGTTGTGGACGGTATCATCTACGATAACTCTACTCCTAATACTGGTAATTCAGGTACTGACGGTGTAACCAAGAACAATACTACTTTCTCTAACCGTGTCATGGACATCAACCCGGAAGATATCGAAACCATGTCTGTATTGAAGGGTGCTGCCGCTGCCGCTCTTTACGGTTCACGTGCAGCCGACGGTGTGGTAATCATCACTACCAAGAAGGGTGCTGAAGGTTCTGTACGTGTGAACTTCAGCAGTAAGTTCAGTACTTCATGGGCTTCAAAGACTCCGGAATACCAAAAGACCTACGGTCGTGGTTACTACAATGAAGAAGGTACTTTCAGTGATTACTCCATGAGTTCTTGGGGTGAAAAGTTCTCAGAAAGCAGAAACCTCAACCAAATTTATGATAATGTAGGTAGCTTCTTCCAAAACAGCAATATTTGGGACAATAGCGTGAGCGTTTCCGGTGGCCATAAGAACGGTTCATTCTACCTTTCTGGTTCTCATTACACTCAGGACGGTTTGGTTCCGACTACAGGCTATGAAAAGACTACTTTCCGTTTCAACGGTGAACAAAAGCTTGGTAACTTGACAGTAGGTGCTAACGTTTCTTATTCAAAGGCTCACACTGACAAGACTTTGACTTCAGGCGGTTTGTATGGCCAAGGTGGTAACGGTGCCATGACAGCTCTTTATGGCTGGCCGTTGTCTGATGACGTAACTCACTACTTGAACGAAGACGGAACAAAATACCGTATGTTCGAAGGCTTGCAGGACTTGGTAAGCGATACAGAAAACCCATACTGGATCTTGAACAAGAACAAGATGGAAGATGAAACTGAACGCTTCACAGGTGCCATCAATGCCAGCCTCAAGTTGACTAACTGGTGGGATGTAAGTGCCCGCGTAGGTATCGACCGTTATCAGACTTCCGCTTACACTTATCGTGCTCCTGGCGGTGCTGTAGACGAAAAATACCAGCAAGGTTACTTGGCAAAGAGTATGTCAAACTACCAGTACATTACTACCAATGTAATGAGTAACATGAACAAGAAGTTCGGTGACTTCGACTTGAACCTTTTGCTCGGTACAACAACAGAAGCGACCAAGCGTACCAACCAGAACCATTGGGGTTACCAATTCGTAGTTCCTGGTACTATCAGCTTCAACAACATTGCTTCTGCTAACCAATTCTTTAAGGATGCTACTCGCAAGAAGCGTATGGTTGGTGCATACGGTGAATTCCGTGCTGCTTATCAGAACATCGCTTATTTGACAGTTACTGGACGTAACGACTGGTCTTCTACTCTTCCTAAGGAAAACCGTTCTTATTTCTACCCTTCTGTAAGTGGTTCGTTTGTATTCACAGAATTGCTCCCAGAAAACGACATTCTTTCTTTCGGTAAGATTCGTGGTTCTTGGGCAAAGGTAGGTAAGGATGCTGACCCATATGTAACTAACAGCTATTTGTGGGCTGTAGCAACTGTACATAATGACAAGCTTGGTATTGGTAATAGCTGGACTGGTGGTAGTTTGACTTTGAAACCGGAAATTCAGAACTCTTACGAACTTGGTGCTGAACTCCGTTTCTTCAACGGTCGTTTGATTTTTGACTATACTTATTATAAGACTGAAACCAAGAACCAGTTGTGTTCTCCACGTTTGGCACAATCTACAGGTTACATCTTCTTGACTTTGAATGGTGGCTCAGTTATCAATGAAGGTATGGAATTCATGCTTTCCGGTAAGCCAATCGAAACCAAGAATTTCACTTGGGAATCTACTTTGAACTTCTCATTCAACAACGGTAAGTTGGGTGACTTTATCGACGGTGTAGGTATTTTCTATCCGACAGATGCACAGATCGGTACAGTAAAGGCAGGTGCTATTCCTAACGGTGGTGACTTCCTCGGTTTGACAGGTAACCACTGGTTGCAAGACGATAATGGTATGTATATCGTTGACGTTGCTACAGGCGTTTATGATGATGCCAACTCAAGTACAGACGTTATCGGAAATCGTGAACCGGACTTGATCGGTGGTTGGAACAATACCTTCAATTACAAGAACTTCTCACTCTCGTTCTTGCTTGACTTCCGTTTGGGCGGTGCTATCTATGACGGTACAAGCTACTACTTGGTAAGCAAGGGTCTCCACAAGATGACAGAAAACCGTGAATCGGTAACATTGAACAATGTGGTTTACAGCGACGGTACAGCTCCTGCTGGCAACTCTATTACTTACGAAGCAGGTAAGACTTATACATTGCCTAATGGTACAGTACGTTCTGGTGAATACATGATTCAACAATATTGGAGCAGCTATTGCAGCAACTCTTACAACTTCATAACAGACACTAACTGGTTGAAGCTCCGTTCTATTTCTTTGTCTTACGACTTTACTAGCCACTTGAAGAATCAGAAGTTCATCAAGGGATTGACAGCAACAGCTACAGCTACTAACCTCTTTACATGGACCAACTATAAGGGTATGGACCCTGAAGTTTGTGCTGCAGGTTCAGGTACAGGTGGCTCAGGTTCAGTTGGTCTTGACTACTGCGGTGTACCGACTACTTCAAGCTTCTCATTCGGTGTTAACTTAACATTCTAATCACATTAAAGAATATATATTATGAAAAAACTGAAATATATTTTGTTGGGTGGCTTGTTTGCCTTAGGCATGACAGCATGCGACGACTATCTGGATGTAAATACAGACCCGGATAACCCGACAGCGGAAACAGCAACCCCTGAAGTCCGTTTGACATGGATTCAGAACTTCTTTGAATATGCATGGAGTTCGGCTAGTATGCGTTCTTCACAGATTACTGGTGTACTGACTCAGACATCGACAACTAGTGCCAACGGTTTATTGGCCAAGTGGGACCCAGGACAAGGTTCTGCTACCACTCCTTACCAGAACTGGTACATCGGTGCAGCCGTAAACATTGACCCGTTGATTACTGCTGCTGAAGCTGTAGGTGCTAACCACTATGCAGGCGCAGCTCATACAATCAAGGCGATGGGGTTCATGATGATGCTCGACTTGTTTGGTGAAATCCCTTATCATCAAGCATTTACAGGTAAATATGACCCGGATTATGACAATGGAAAGGAACTCTTCAACTGCGTAATGGCTGACTTGGACAAAGCCTTGGAATACTTCAATATGGATAATCAGAATGTGCCATTGATTGAAGGTGATGTATGGTTGAACGGTGACGAAAGCAAGTGGATCAAGTTGGTTTATGGCTTGAAGGCACGTTTCATGTTGAAGCTTTCAAAGAAGGCTGAATTCGATCCACAAGGTATTTTGGATTGTTTGAACAAGGCTCTCCAATCTAACGAAGACAATGTATCCAGAGTTTGCTTCAATACAGAAGGTAGTGAAACTAACTTTACCGTAGGTGACCCTTACCAACATAGCCACATTCACAACTGTTTGAGCTATGGTTCTTCACAACGTTTGACTAAGCGCTTCGTAGACATGTTGGAAGGAGACCCTCGTCAGTCTAAGCTTGTTCCTGCTGCCATGACTCACGTTCAGTTGGACGAAGAAGGCAATATTGCATCGTACAAATGGACTCGTGACGTAGGTGTAGACATGTTGTCTCAAAACAATATCCGTCTGAAAGGTGCTATCATCAATGCTACTTTTGCAACAAGTGCTCCAAAAACTTTGGAATACGAAATCAAGGATGCTACCAAACGTGCTGAATTTGTAGCAAATGCCAAGGCTACCAACCATGCTGTAGAAGAGAACGGTGATATGGTTAAGGTAACTTATGCTAAGGGACAAATCTATTGTAATACAACAGACTTCAACCACGCTGGCGATACTGCTTACGTAAACATGCGCGCTGGTGACTTGAGTGGTAACTTGAGAGGTCGTGCTGAATATGACATGTTCGACTATGCTGCAAGCGGTTACGATTATGTAATGGGTACAGGTACATTCTACGGTCGTCCAAGTGCAGATGTTGACTTCATGACTTATGCCGAAATGTGTTTCATCAAGGCAGAAGTATTGTTCCGTCAAGGCGATGCTGCTGGTGCACATACTGCTTATATGAATGGTATCCGTGCTAACATCGAACGTATGCAAGCCAAGTTGACTAAGTGGGCTGCTGCAGGTACATCTTCAAGCCGAGTAGTAAAAGAAAATCCGGACTTGCTCCCTATGGACGAAGGTGAAATCGCTGACTTCTTGGCTAGTGACAAGATTGCTCAGAGCGGTGCAGAATTGACTATGGCTGAAATCATGAAGCAGAAGACAATTGCTATGCCGTTCAACCTTGAAATTTGGAATGACATGCGCCGCTTCAACTACAGCGCTGGTAATATCGGTGGCTTCGGTAATGTTTACCCTGACTTCAACCGTCCGTCAGAATTTACTGCAACTTCTAAGATGACAGGTTCTTCACCGAACGATGTTACTTATTGGTTCCGTCGCTGGATGCATTCTAGCCACGAAAGTAACTACAATTTGGCAAAACTGAAACTGTCCAACAAGTACTATGGTTTCTGGGATAGCGCCAACGATGCGGAAAAGGCAAATGTAGACCAAATCTACTCTTGTCCGGTATGGTGGGACTGCGAAACAGACGCTGAATACGAACAACACACAGGCTTGTCTTTGTCAGCTTCTGCTGAATAAATACCAAGAAAGAGGTCATTCAACCTTTTTAAATGAAAAGCCTCCCTTTCCGCATTGCCGGAGAGGGAGGTTTTTTATAGAAATCTCTTTTTAAGAAAAAACACCAATTAGACTACACTAGTTTTGAAGAACTTAATTCCACAAAAGTTCCGTTTCCCAATCTTTTGGGAATCCCATTGCACTAATATCTATCTGTGGGAACTCCATTAAGAGAAATTTAATACGTGAAGCAAATGTGTTTTGTGGATTTATAACCTGTAACAAGTAAAGAATAATGCTCAAAATATAATAAATCCGATTGGTAGGTGCTGAATTGACAAGAAAGGGAATAAAACCATACTATCAGAATCAGACAAAAAAGTATCGGTTACTTTCTATAAAGGAATGTATTTTTGCGATATATAACATTAAAATCGAATCTTATGCGCAATCTACTACTTGTCTTGGCATTATGTGCCACAGCGCTATTCTCCTGCCAGTCGGAGAAGAAGCAAGCCGAAACATCGGACTTTATCCGGATAGAAAACGGACAGTTCATCCGTAACGGACAATCTTATTATTATGTGGGTACCAACTTCTGGTATGGCGCTATCCTCGCCTCGGAAGGTGAAGGCGGCAACCGCGAACGTCTGCACAAAGAACTGGACTACTTGAAGAGCATCGGCGTGGACAATCTCCGCATCCTCGTGGGAGCCGATGGAAGCAACGGTGTCCCGACCAAGGTAGAGCCGACACTTCAAAAGGAACCGGGTGTATACAATGATACCATCCTTGCCGGTTTGGACTATCTGATGATGGAACTGGACAAGCGCGACATGTACGCCATCCTCTACCTGAACAATTCATGGGAATGGAGCGGTGGCTATTCCATGTACTTGCAATGGGCAGGTAAGGGGAAAGCTGTGGTTCCTGCCATCGACGGTTGGCCGCAATATATGGAGTATGTGAAGCAATATGTGCAATGTGATGAAGCAAAGGCGCTCTTTGCCAAGCATGTGGACTTCATCCTGAACCGCGAAAACCGTTATACCCATCGGAAATACATCGACGACCCTGCCATCATGTCCTGGCAAATCGGTAACGAGCCACGTGCCTTCTCTGACGAAAACAAACCGGTCTTCGAGAAATGGATAGCTGAAGTAGCTGCACAAATCCGCTCCATCGACCCAAATCACTTGATTTCGGTTGGTAGCGAAGGGAAACATGGTTGTGAACAGGATATCGACCTCTTTGAACGAATCCACGCGGACAAGAACATCGATTACTTAACACTCCACATGTGGCCATACAATTGGGGTTGGGTGAAAGAAGATGCCTTGAGTGAAGGCGTAGCCGGTGCCAAGGAAAAGGCTAAAGCTTACTTGGACGAACACTTGGCTTTGTCAGCCAAGTACCAGAAGCCTGCGGTTATGGAAGAATTCGGTTTCCCTCGCGACGGTTTCCAGTTCAAGAAGGATGTTCCGACTACTGCCAGAGACGAGTTCTATCGTTATATCTTCGAATTGATCAGCAGCGATGCCAAGCAGAAAGGCTACTTTGCAGGATGCAACTTCTGGGGATGGGGTGGCTTTGCCGAACTTGCCGACGACCATATCAATTGGATGAAGGGCGATGACTACACCGGTGACCCGGCACAGGAACAACAAGGCTTGAATTCCGTCTTTGCTTCGGATGAAAGCACTACCCAGCTTATCAAGGAAATCAATGCACAACTGGGGAATGTGAAGTAACAACAAAAAAGAGGGCGATGCCCTCTTTTTTGTTACTGCCCTCTACCAATCCACCAAATCTTCAAGGTATAGAACAATACTACTCCCAGCATCAGTATCACCGCCATGGGAATAAAAGACACTGCCACTTCTAGCGGCAGACCTACTATATCGGCCGACATCGCCAATAAAACAGTAAGCCAAAGCACTCCACTTACCAAAGTCATAATACGGCACATCCGACTGATTAAACCTATCTGGCGATAGAATACCGCTTCTTTCAATCGAATCGGAAGATTCACCAACTTGCGGTTATAAGCAGCCGAGGCACAAATAATCATCATGACCACAAATACCGCAGCTATAATCCAATACACTTCCTTACCCGACCATCCGTCTATCTCTCCTGCAAAATTAAAATGCGAAGGAACCGTATCCGGTGCCTTGCTATAAAGCACACCCGTCAAGACCAACAAGCATACAGCCATGGCTGCTGCCACGAGTTCCAACAAACGGTCCGATAAGGTAATCGGCTTCTTCTTTCGATCCCGACTGACGTCCCAAAATTGATATTTCATGATTCTTCCTCCGTTGATTTAGTCCGTTTCTTCTTCATTCTTCCGCTCTTGCGCAGGGCTTCGGCGATAATCCATTGCAACTGGCCATTGATGGAACGGAACTCGTCTGCCGCCCACTTCTCCAGTGCATCCATGGTTTCCGCATCCACCCGAAGCACAAAGCTTTTTGTAGATTCCTTCTTTGCCATAGCAAGAAAGGATTTAGTGATTCAATGTTCCTGAATTAACCACTGGCTGGGCAGGTTCATCGGCACAAAGCACTACGAGCAAGTTGCTCACCATCGCTGCCTTCTTGTCATCGTCCAATTCGACAACATCCTCAGCCGAAAGCTTGTCGAGAGCCATTTTCACCATGGAAACTGCACCTTCCACAATCTTTTCACGAGCCGTAATAATCGCACTTGCCTGTTGACGACGAAGCATAACCGCTGCAATTTCCGGAGCATATGCCAAGTAATTGATACGAGCCTCAACAATCTCCATACCAGCCATTGCCAAACGTTCATTCAGACGCTTCTCCAATTGGTCGTTGATTTCATCGCCACCACCACGTAGTGTCAATTCATCTACACTCTGATCATTATCATCGTAGGCATATTCACCGGCTACCTGACGGAGAGCTGCATCACTCTGTACACGGACAAAGGCTTCGAATGCACTCATTCGGCCCGCAACGGTTGCTACCCCATTCTTGTTAGCCATGGTCTGTGCATCGATTTCGAACATCGCCTTATAGGTATCCTTCAACTTCCAGACCAATACCAAACCGATGAGAATCGGATTACCAATTTTGTCGTTTACCTTGATCGGTTCCACATCGAGGTTACGGGCACGCATCGAAAGTTTCTTCTTGTCCATAAAAGGATTCACCCAATAGAAACCGGTATCCTTAAAGGTTCCTTTGTACTTACCGAAAAACACCATCACACGGGCTTCATTCGGTTCATTGGAGAAATATCCCGCCAACATGATAAAGAAAACCAGTGACAAGATAATCATAACCGGAATCGAGAACCACACGACGTCCATCATATAATAAATAGTCAAGAACGCCAAGACAGGCAGTACCACTAAATTTACCAACAAGGCCAAAAAGCCGTTCATCAACATTCCTGTGTAAGTCGTTTCATTCGTTTTCATATTCATCTACTTTTGATATTATTTTAATATCACAAAGAAAAACACAAATACGAACAAATGCAAGCATTTTATACATGTTATTAAGCAGAAATGCCTATCTTTGCAGAAGAATAAGAAAGCATATGCAGATAGATACCCGTAACACCGAATTCCAAGATGCACTGAATCTGGTTCAGTACACCCGCCAGTCAGTCTTTCTGACAGGTAAGGCCGGTACGGGTAAATCGACTTTCTTGAAGTACATCTGCGCCAACACCAAGAAGAAACACGTGGTCTTGGCACCGACAGGTATCGCGGCTATCAACGCCGGAGGAAGTACGCTGCATAGTTTCTTCAAGCTCCCCTTCCACCCCTTATTACCGGACGACCCGAATTTCAGTCTGAAGGGCGGAAAGTTGCATAGCTTCTTGAAATACTCTTCCGAACACCGGAAGCTTATCAAGGAAATCGAATTGGTCATCATCGACGAGATTTCCATGGTACGGGCAGACATTATTGACTTTATCGACAAGGTGCTGCGGGTGTATTCGCAAAACATGCGCGAACCTTTCGGAGGCAAGCAATTGTTGTTGGTAGGCGATGTATATCAATTGGAACCCGTTGTAAAAAGTGATGAGCGGGAAATCCTGAGCCGCTTCTACCCCACTCCGTATTTCTTCTCGGCCAGAGTGTTCAACGAAATAGAATTGGTATCTATCGAGCTGACCAAGGTCTACCGGCAGAGCGATAAGGTATTCGTGAATGTGCTGGACCATATCCGGACCAATACCGCCGGTGCAGCCGACTTGCAACTACTGAATACCCGCTACAACACCGAAATCGAAGAAAGTGAGAGTGACATGTACATCACCCTTGCCACCCGACGTGATACGGTAAATTACATCAACGAAAAGAAGTTGGCCGAACTTCCAGGTGAATCGGCTATCTTAAAAGGTGAAATCAAGGGCGAATTCCCGGAGAATAGTTTGCCTACCCAAATGGAACTGGAACTGAAACCGGGTGCTCAAATCATCTTTATCAAGAACGATTACGACAAGCGGTGGGTAAACGGAACCATCGGTACGGTAGCGGGCATTGATGAAAACGATACCCTTTACGTCATCACCGAGGATGGGCAGGAACTGGATGTGCAGAAAGACAAGTGGAGCAACATCCGCTATCGATATAACGAAGAGGAAAAGAAAATCGAAGAAGAGGAATTGGGTGTATTCATCCAATACCCTATCCGATTGGCATGGGCGATTACCATCCACAAGAGCCAAGGACTGACCTTCAGTCGGGTAGTCATCGACTTTACAGGCGGTGTCTTTGCCGGTGGCCAAGCTTATGTAGCCCTCAGCCGATGCACCTCACTCGACGGCATCCAACTGAAGAGACCTATCTCCCGAGGTGATATCTTCGTCCGACCGGAGATTGTAAGTTTTGCCCAAAGATTTAACAACCGGCAGTCCATTGAGAAGGCATTGAAGCAAGCGCAAGCCGACATCCAATACAAGGAAGCCGTGAAGCATTTCGACGAAGGCAACTTCGAAGGATTTCTGGAACAATTCTTCAAGGCAATTCATTCTAGATACGACATCGAACGACCGGTCATCAAGCGATTGATCCGAAAGAAACTGGGCATCATCAACCAACTGAAAGATGAGAACCGCCAACTGAAAGACCGGATGCACGAACAACGGAAGAATCTGGAGAAGTATGCCAAGGAGTATTATCAGATGGGCAACGATTGCATCACGCAAGCCCACGATTCCAGAGCGGCCATAGCCAACTACGACAAAGCTATCGAGCTCTACCCGAAATTCGTGGATGCTTGGGTACGCAAAGGTATTACCTTATATAATGACAAGGACTATTACGAAGCGGAAATCTGTCTGAACGAAGCGGTACGATTGAGTCCGACTTCCTTCAAAGCGATATACAACCGAGGGAAAATCCGGCTGGCACAGGAAAACATCGACGGTGCATTAGGCGATTTAGACCGTGCCATTTCCTTGAAACCGGAACATCCCAAAGCACACGAGCTGTTTGGAGATGCACTGATGAAGAGTGGCAAGGAAGAAGAGGCTGCCCTCCATTGGGCGATTGCAGAACGATTAAGAGACAAGAAAAAGAAAGAATAATGAAATGTCATCCAGAGCGAAGCGAAGGATCTCGTTTACACCCACGCTTATGTTTTCGAGATTCTTCGTCACTACGTTCCTCTGAATGACAAAACTATTAGAATTTATGCTTATCAAACTCTACGAAAAGAACAATAATCCCAAAGACCTCGCACGCATTGTCGAGGTATTGGAAGAAGGAGGCATCATCATTTACCCTACCGATACGATGTATGCTATCGGCTGTCATGCTTTGAAAGAAAGACCGATTGAACGCATCTGCCGCCTCAAGGGCATCGATCCACGTAAGAACAATCTATCGATTATCTGTTATGATTTGAGCAACATCAGCGAATATGCCAAGGTGGACAACAATACCTTCAAGTTGATGAAGCGCAATCTACCGGGCGCCTTTACCTTCATCTTGAATACCGGAAGCCGCCTGCCGAAGATTTTCAAGAACCGCAAGGAAGTGGGCATCCGTGTGCCCGACCATGCCGTGATTCGTGAAATCTGTCAGTTACTCGATGCCCCGATTCTCACCACAACCCTTCCGTTGGAAGACGGCGAGGATATCGAATACATCACCACTCCCGAACTAATTGCTGAAAAGTTCGGCAATGAAGCGGACATCATCATCGACGGTGGTATCGGAGGAACAGAACCTTCTACCGTAGTGAATTGTACGGAAGGAGAAGCGGAGATTGTGCGTCAAGGTAAAGGATGGTTGGAAGAATAAATACACAAAAACTATATTATTAACAATTAAAATTTAGGTATTATGTTTTTAATGATTACAAGCGAAATGGTTAATGAGTTCATCGCCAAGGCATTGAATTCATGCATTGACTTGGGAGGCAGAATATTGGCCGCCCTCATTATTTTCATCATTGGTAAACTGATTGTCAATTGGATAAACAGATTGTTTGCCAAGATGCTTGAAAAACGCAAAGTAGATGCCAGCATCCAAAGCTTTTTGAAGAGCATCGTTAACATCACCCTTTTGGTTTTATTGTTTCTGGCAGTCATCGGTAAGTTGGGCATTGAATTGACTAGCTTTGCCGCTCTCTTGGCCTCTGCCGGTGTAGCTATCGGTATGGCGCTTTCTGGCAACTTGTCGAATTTTGCCGGTGGTGTTATCATCCTGGTATTCCGTCCTTACAAAGTAGGTGACTACATCGAAGCTTCTACTGGCGCATCGGGAACCGTAACAGACATCCAGATTTTCCATACAGTACTGACAACACCGGACAATAGAATTGTCTTTGCTCCGAACGGTGCAATGAGCGGTGCCGTAGTGACCAACTACAGCCGCAAGGATACTCGCCGTGTAGATTTCTCTTTCGGTGTGGAATATGGTACAGACTTCGAACTGGCCAAGTCGACCATTATGGAAGTCATCAGCAAGGATAGCCGTATTTTGAAAGACCCGGCACCATTCATCGAATTGGGTGCTTTGGCAGAAAGCAGCGTGAACATCACCGTCCGTGTATGGGTGAATGCTGCCGACTATTGGGGTGTGAACTTCGACATGAACAAGAATGTATATGCTACATTCAACGAAAAGGGCATCTCATTCCCATTCCCGCAATTGACTGTGCATCAAGCATAAAAATAAAGAGGAGCGTTTATCGCTCCTCTTTATTTTTATATCGTTTCCCCTGCCAAGCATCCCGTTCCCTCATCCGCTTCTTCACCTTATCCGTGAACTCATGATTCTTCAATCCCCAATCGGGAGCAATCAAGAGTTCCTTGGGCGATTGCGATACGAAACGCTCGAGAACGATGTCCGGACGAAGATGCTCCACATAGTCTATCACCAAGTCAATGTATTCGTCAGCTGAATAAAGATGGAAATCTTCAGGTTGCTTTTCGTATTCAGATGCCATCCGAGTACCCTTGATTAATTGCAACTGATGAAGCTTCAAGGTAGTCAATGGCAAGGACGAAAGCAATCCGGCTTGTGCAATCAATGCCTCACGTTCTTCTCCTGGTAAACCAAGAATGATGTGTGCCCCTACCCGAATGCCACGGGCTGCAGTCTTCCGTACCGCCTCTGCTGCCACCTCATAGGTATGACCTCGGTTGATGCGTTTCAAGGTCACATTGTCCGTGCTCTCGATTCCATATTCCACAATGAGGAAAGTCCTTTTATTCAGTTCTTCCAAATAATCGAGCAATGCATCGGGCATGCAATCGGGACGGGTTCCGATGACCAAACCCACCACGTCCTTCACTTGTAAAGCTTCTTCATACTTCCGCTTCAGTTCCTCCAACTTAGCGTATGTATTGGTATAGGCTTGGAAGTAAGCCAAGAATTTCATGTCGGGATACTTACGGGCAAAGAACAGTTTACCTTCCTCCAACTGCTCGGTCACACTCTTTTCCGTCTTGCAATACGCCGGATTGAACGTCTGGTTATTGCAATAGGTACATCCGCCATAGCCCACCGTACCGTCCCGGTTCGGACAGGTGAATCCGGCATTCAAGGAAATCTTCTGCACCTTGTACGGAAAGTGAGCCGACAAGTAGGCAGAAAGGTCATTGTATCTGGTATCATTCATTTTCATAACGCAAAGATAGACAAATCCGAACAAATGTTCTATCTTTGCCTACAGTTAAAATTTAAAGACCAACTAATCACATGAAAAAGTTAAGTATACTGATGATGCTTTGCTTGTGCGTATGCCTCGGATATGCCCAGCAAGTGACTTTACAAGAAGTAGCGACCGGTGCTTACCGTGCCGAAGGAATCTATGGTATCAAGCCAATGCTGGACGGTGAACATTACACCCAAATCAGCCGTGACGGAAAGAAGATTGTGAAGTATTCCTTCAAGACCGGCCAGGAAGTAGGAACGTTGTTCGATGTAGAGACTGCCCGCGACTGCACTTTGAAGTCATTCGACGACTACATCATGTCGCCCGACGAAACCAAGATTCTAATTCAGACAGAAACGAAGCCTATCTATCGCCGTTCGTTTACCGCTGTCTATTATATCTTTAATGTACGCAACAATACCCTCGAACCGCTCTCGGACGGTGGCCCTCAACAAGTGCCTTTGTTCTCACCGGACGGCAACCAGATTGCTTTCGTCCGTGACAACAACATCTACCTTGTGAAGCTGCTTTTCGGCAACAGCGAATCGCAAGTGACCAAGGACGGCAAGTTCAATCATGTCTTGAACGGTATTCCTGACTGGGTATACGAAGAAGAATTCGGTTTTAACCGTGCCTTCGACTTCAGTGCCGACGGAACCATGTTGGCTTACATCCGCTTTGACGAAAGCCAAGTGCCGATGTATTCCTTCCCATGGTACAAGGGTTTGAAACCTAGCCTCGATGAATACAGCGTTTATCCGGGTGCTTATGAATACAAGTATCCGATGCCGGGTGTAGACAACTCGAAAGTGACCGTTCATACCTTCGACATCAAGAGCAAGGTGACTCGCCAGATGGACCTTCCATTAGACGTAGACGGCTATATTCCACGTATCCATTTCACTGACAATCCGGACGTGCTGGCCATCTCGACCTTAAACCGTCATCAGAACCGTTTCGACTTGTACTTTGCCAATCCTCGTAGCACCCTCTGCAAGCTCGTGGTACGTGACGAAGCCGACCAATACATCAAGGAAGAAGCCTATGGCAACCTGACCTTCTATCCGGAAAACTTCGTGATGATGAGCGAACGCGACGGTTACAATCACCTCTACCTCTATTCTGCCGGTGGTAACCTCATCAAGCAAATCACCAAGGGTCAGTTCGAAGTGAAGGACTTCCTCGGATGGGACAAGAAGACCAATACCTATTATTATACCAGCAACGAAGGCAGTCCGCTCCGCAGTGCTGTCTATAAGATTGACGGCAAGGGACGCAAGACCAAGCTCTCTACCAAGGAAGGTACCAACCGTGCCATCTTCAGCAAGAGCATGAAGTATTACATCAATACCTTCACCAACTTGACTACCCCTCAAATCATCACCATCAACGACAATAGCGGCAAGACCTTGACTACCTTGGTAGACAATCAGAAGCTGGTGCAGAAGGTAGCAGGTCTGAACATGCCTAGCAAGGAATTCTTCAGCTTTACCACCAGCGATGGCGTAGAATTGAACGGATGGATAATGAAACCTGCCAACTTCGACCCAAACAAGAAGTATCCGGTCATCATGCACCAGTACAGCGGACCAGGTTCACAAAGAGTACTCGACCAATGGAACATCGGTTCCCGTAGTGATGGTGGTATGTTCGAAGCATACATGGCCGACCATGGCTTTATCTCAGTCTGTGTAGACGGACGTGGTACCGGTGGACGTGGTGCCGAATTTGAAAAATGTACTTACATGAACCTTGGTGTGAAGGAAGCCCGCGACCAAGTGGAAACTGCCCTTTACCTCGGCACGCTCCCTTACGTGGATGCCAAGAACATCGGTATCTGGGGATGGAGTTTTGGTGGATACACCACATTGATGGCGATGAGTGAAGGTACACCGGTATTCAAGGCAGGTGTAGCCGTAGCCGCCCCAACCGACTGGCGTTTCTACGACACCGTCTATACCGAACGTTTCATGCGTACTCCGAAGGAAAACATGGAAGGTTACGAAGCTTCCTCGGCCATGAACCGGGTGGACAAGCTTCACGGTGAGTTGCTCCTGATGCATGGTACTGCCGATGACAATGTTCACCTCCGCAATGCCAGCGAATACAGCGAAGCCTTGGTACAAGCCGACAAGCAGTTTGATATGCACATCTACACGAACCGCAATCATGGCATCCGTGGCGGTAATACCACCAAGCATTTGCTCACTCGTGTAACTAACCACTTCATCGAACATCTAAAGTAATTCATAAAAAAAGTGCCTATCCGGCACTTTTTTTATTTAATCACCGAACAATCCGTTCCTCTTCTTTGTTACCCATTAAATTCTAGTTAAAATGATAGAGAAGAGACTATGAAACATCTTAAACTTACACCTGAGAATAACAATATGCCAATCATACGAATTGCTCCCGTATGCAATGGCAAAATCTATGTTGTTCCCCGTCTGGGCACAGATGGGAAAAACCTTCGATGGGACCTTCCCATCGAAGAAAGCGTAGAACATGTATCCACCAAGTCGGACAAGGTAGCCCATAAAATCAAGGAGAAGTATCAGTCGCATATCCATACCGATGCCTCTCCGCGTTTCTGTGTGCAGTACACCTCCAAGCCACACGATGGATGTACGGCCTACCTGTATGTTCTCCCTCTCCATCAAGAGGACGAAATCCATTTCCACGAAGGCAAGTTTGTATCGGCAGAGGACATCAACAACCATCCCGATGCTTATAGCTACAACCTGCACGAGGAAAGCGAATTGCTGGATATGGCGGCGGAACTATGGAAGGATTTCTATTCACTCGAAAGCTGATTTCTTTCCTTAGATACAAATAAACAAAAAAACACCTTCAGATTATCACGAAGTTCAGACTTCCTGATAATCTGAAGGTTACAATGAAGTTCCCGTCTGAAGTTCCATTGGATGGGAGCTTTTCTTTTACTACACACTCTTTAATGAAAAATTCTTCACCCACTCCACAATGTCCGCCCCTTCCGGCATACCCATCTTCTGACGGGCTGACGTCTTACGGAAATATACCGTGCTGGATGCTTGACGGGTGATGACGGCAATCTCCTTGGTGGAGAAGCCGGCACAGAGCAAGCAGCAGGTCTGCACTTCCTTGTCGGTGAGGACGGAACCGAAGTGCTGTGTCAAGCGAGTATAGAAACCGTTGTATAAGCGGTCGATGATGGGGTAAAGGTCTTTCCATGCGATGAGTTCTTCCGCAGGCATTTCATCGTTTCCCGCTTCGGCAAGCCGACGGAGCAGGGCTTGGTTCTGTGCGGTAGGGGTGTTTGCTACCATACGGATGATGCCGAGTTGTTGCAAGAGGATGCGCTTGAAGAAGGTGTCGTCCTCTCCGGCGTCGGGTGACGGTTCCTTCTGTGCTTCTTCCAACAGGTGGTTGAGGGTTTCGATGCGTTCTTCCGCTTCGGCCAGTCGAGTGATGCGTTCCTTGTTTCGGATGCGGATGCGATAGGCGATGAAGCAGAGGATAAGTACAGCCACTCCTATACCCATCAATATCCGTTGCTTTTGAAGGGTCATCTTGGCGGTCATTTCGTCTTTCACTCGTTGCTGGTCGTACTTTTCCTGCATTTCTATCAGGGCTTTGTTGCTAGCCAACCGATTGATGGAATCTTTTCTTTCCCACAAAGCATTGCTGTATTCTACAGCTTCTTTATAATGTCCAAGTTTTTGACTCATATAAACCAAGCCCTGATATGCACTACATGATGTATGAATATTTGAAGAATGAGCAGCTTTCTTAAAATAGAAATATGCAGAGTCTAATCTGTTTGTATTTCTATAAATATCACCTAGAACAATATAAGATTGGTCTGTCTTTTTAATTTTCATTGCTTCTTTTACATAGAATAATGCTTTATCATAATTTTTTATCTTGAAATGATAATATCTACCAGCAATTTCAATTAATGCTGTAGCTTTTAAATTCATTAAATTGTGCTCATCAGCTATATGTATAGCCCTTTCATAACATTTTATGGACTCTTCTATATCAACATCAGCATTTGCTCTTGCAATCCTTATATAGGATAATACCAAATAATTTGGATTTTGGGATTGAATTGCATGTTCATTGGATTTCCAAGCATATTCTATTGCATAATCATAAAGCTTTTGATACGCGTAAATCATGCAAATATGCGAGTCAATCAAAAAACCTAGGGTGTCATTAGAAAACTTTTCCACTTCTTTATCTGCATCCAAATAGTAATCAAGTGCTTCTTCATATTGGTTGCTATCATACAATAATCCACCTTTTAAATATAAAGCCAAGGCATTTCTTTCGGGATTGTTTGATGATGCAAAATAATCATGTGCAATATTCACCAACGAATCCGACTGGTCCACAAAGCACTTGTACTTCGCCTGCGTCATGAGCAATGCCCATGTAGCATGATTCAGTTCATCCTTGGGAGGCGTCATGGCTTGAAGGATGTGCAAGGAACTGTCGGGATGAGGATACATCAAGTCCTCCGCCCGTTGCAGGTCGGCACTGAGCGTGGTTTCGGCAGGTCGGCCGCATCCCGCCATCAGCAGGAGAGTTATCAGGAGTGAGAGTATGTGCTTCATGTCTATACAAAGATTTTATAGTCTTGAAACTTGAGCCGTTATAAATTGTTTCATCTCTTCCCATGTTACAGAAGAGAACATTTTCGGCATAATTTGTTCTTCTGCATCTTCAAAGTATGACAAGCTCATCAAAGCGCGGAACATGGAGTTTTCCGGATATTTCCGAGCATAAAAGTCAAGAACTTCTTTTAATGAATAATGCTGCAACAAAAAGTACATGTCTATGAAATCCTTTTTGGTACCTCGTCCTTCTATCGCATTGATTTTCATCGCAGCAATATCACAAGGTGATGCCAAACGGAGATGGTCAACCTCTATAGGCGTGTCTATCCATTGATATTTATAATTCACAAAGTCCAACTTGATACCATCCAACAGGTAAATCTTGATATTGGGTGACTCCTTTATAATGGACAAAGACCCTATTTGTCTCAATATCTCACGCATTGTATCTGCATCGTCTTCTATCTTGCCAAAGAAATCCAAGTCGATAGACATACGATGTCCATATTGTAAGGCTAAAGCTGTACCTCCAACCAAACGTGTAGATGACAACAACGGATGTGCCATCAACTTTCTTAGCAATTCCAAAGTGTGGGGTTCGACTGTTTGATATGATAGCATCTGTATTCTTCTTTTACGGTATTCGAAATACAACAAATATATGACAAAGCTTTTGCATCCAATGTGCGCAAGTTGCGACACGTCTCCACGATTCGTTGCAGACCATAATAACTACGGATAATGCACCAATCTTCCCACGTGCCATATTCCAATACCCGTTGAATAATCTGTGCTGGGCATTGGTCCATGTTTACCATGCTCATGTCCATGTCCCAAAACAAATGGGCGGACATCTTTGCTATACACTCTTTTGATTCCATACGATATGTGTAACGTTACGGCATTGCAAATATAAACAATCCTAGCTTAAAGTCAATGCTTGGCTTTGGAAAATGTTTTAGATTATATCCGGACCAATAGTTAGGCTGATAGATTCTTCACCCACTCCACAATGTCCGCTCCTTCCGGCATACCCATCTTCTGACGGGCTGACGTCTTGCGAATGTAGACCGTATTGACGGCTTGACGGGTGATGACAGCTATTTCCTTGGTAGAGAAGCCGGCACAGAGCAGGCAACAGGTCTGTACTTCCTTGTCGGTGAGGACAGAGCCGAAGTGCTGTGTCAAGCGAGTATAGAAACCATGGTACAGACGGTCGATGATGGGGTACAGGTCTTTCCATGCGATGAGTTCTTCCGCAGGCATTTCATCGTTCCCCGTTTCGGCAAGCCGACGGAGCAGAGCTTGGTTCTGTGCGGTAGGGGTGTTTGCTACCATACGGATGATGCCGAGCTGTTGCAGGAGGATGCGTTTGAAGAAGGTGTCGTCTTGTCCGGCGTCGGGCGACGGTTCCTTCTGCGCTTCTTCCAACAGGTGGCTGAGGGTTTCGATGCGTTCTTCCGCTTCGGCCAGTCGAGTGATGCGTTCCTTGTTTCGGATGCGGATGCGATAGGCGATGAAGCAGAGGATAAGTACAGCCACTCCTATACCCATCAATATCCGTTGCTTTTGAAGGGTCATCTTGGCGGTCATTTCGTCTTTCACTCGTTGTTGGTCGTACTTTTCCTGCATTTCAATTAGGGCTTTGTTGCGGGCAATATTATTAATAGAATCTTGCATTTCCCACATTTTAGAACTATATTCTACCGCTTCTTTATAATGTCCAATATCTTGACTCATATCATACAATGATTTATAGGCACTTCGAGATGTATGGATATTTTTAGATCTAGCAGCTTTACTTAAATAGCAGTAGGCAGAATCAGGCTCGTTCATCCTTCGAAATAAGTCCCCTAATACTATATAGGATTGATCAGTTTTATTCTCTCTAATCCTCATTGCTTCCTTTATACAAGATAAAGCTTTAGAATAATTCTTTATATCATCATGTTTGTATACACCTGCAACTTCAACCAATGCAGATGCCTTTAAATTTATCAACTTATGTTCATTTGCGATAGAAATAGCCTTTTCATAACAATTAACAGCTTCTTCTAAATCAACCGTTCCATTAGCTCTAGCTATTCGAATATAAGACATTATTATGTAATTAATATGCTTAGATTTCATTGCATGTTTATTAGATTTCCAACCATATTCTATTGCATAATCGTATAGTTTCTGATAAGCATAAATCATGCAAATGTGTGATGTGATAAGATATCCTAACGTATCATTAGGGATTCTTTCTATTTCTTCTTCTGCTTTTAAATAATACTTTAATGCATGCTCATATTGATTCTTTTCGTATAATAGTCCTCCTTTCAAGTAAAAAAGAAGAGCCTTTCTTTCTGAGTTCTCCTTTTTATTGAAATATTCATAAGAAATATTGATTAAAGAATCGTTTTGTTCTATAAGACATCTATACTTCGCCTGCGTCAAAAGCAGCGCCCACGTAGCACGATTCAGTTCATCTTCGGGAGGCGTCATGGCTTGAAGGATGTGCAAGGCACTGTCGGGATGAGAATACATCAAGTCCTCCGCCCGTTGCAGTTCGGCACTGAGCGGTGCATTGGCGGATGGTCGGCCACAGGCTACCATCAGCAGAATGACCATCAGAAGTATAGGAAAGGCGTTTTTCAAGAGTCTGTTTCATTTATTCTTTGGAAAACAAAGATAAAATGTTTCGGAGAAAGATGCAAACGATAGTTGCTCCTTTTTATTTTCCGACTTTATCCATACTCCTTTTTCTCTTGATAAATTCCCTGAAAGGTAAGCTCCCATTTCTTTAAACTGCATCTCAGTTTCTTAAAACTAAGGTTTAGTTTTAAAAAACCGAAGCGTAATCTTATGAAACCACAGCGTGGTTTAACTTATGGATGCAGACGTTCGGACGTTTCCGACAGGTCGTGAAGAGGTTTCTGATTAGATTCGTATAAAAATGGGAGGAGTGTCAAAATGAAATTTGCCTATCAAAGTGTCATCCTGAGCAACGCGAAGGATCTCGGTAACACCACTTGATGCACTCGAGATTCTTCGCTTCGCTCTGAATGACATTACTTTTTAATAGCAACGTTGCATTATGCCCCCCCTCGTTTAGTTGCATGAGAGTTTATGATGAAAAAACGATTTTACATGACACCGCTGTCCGAGTCACTATTGCTCATACGCTTGCTCTTGCTCTTGTAGTCACGACCGAAAGAAACGTTCCACGAAAGGGTTGCCCAAATGGCGCAAGCTGTATCATCGATGTTATAGCGGTACTTGTTGCCGGCATACTGGTTTATGTAATTCTCTTCGCGTTTATACTCCTTCGAGAAAGGATTGATGAGCATCAAGCCCACATTGACCTTCTTGATGCGGTATTGAGCACTAAAAATATGGATTTCTTCACCAGTAGAAAGCATTTCCCCATAAAAATGGTCAGCATTCTTGTGATATAATGCTTGCAAGGTAAGGTTCTTGTACATCAAGGCTGCTTGAAGTTCCACCCCAAGGCTGTTTATTTGATGATAGTAGTCCAAGCCATGACTCCAATAGCTATTGTTGGAGATGCCTCCGCTCAACTGAAGCATATCCCAAAGCATACCGACACGCACATTAATACCCACACTTAGCTTCTGGAACCTGTCATGATTGGCATAGCTATGGATAAACTTGTCGTTTTCACGATAGACATGCGTCATGATAGGATTATTGCGATGGTTGTAATTGGTATAGAAACCAACATTTACCTTCCCCTTGTTATAATTCAGACGGAAACTGGCATTATTGGAATAATAAGGTTTCAAGGCTGGATTGCCTCGTTTGATTTGCAAGGAGTCGGTCAACTGGTCTACATCACTTAATTGCGAGAGCGACGGATTCATGGTACCGATATTTCCGGAAAGTGAAGCACTCCATTGCTTGTTGAAGGTATGGCTGAGGCTAAAACGGGGATTGAACGACCATTCTTCTTCATCTTCTCCACCTTGCTTGAACCACAAACGGGAAGCTGCCATACTTATCATGTAATTGAGTTTACCCAACTTGCCTTTATATTGTGCATACCCACCGGTGTAAGCCTGATTCATACGGGTATGATATTGCAAAGTACCTAAGTAAGTGTTGTTCGTATAACTCTGGGTGTGACTGATACCTGTTGTCAGCTTTCCTCCGTTCTTGAAACCCTTCTCATAGATAGCTTCCGCAATGAGCGAATACTTCTTTCCCTTCACGGCAGAAGAATAATCCACGATGTTTTCATTGTTCAGGAACTCCTGATAGCTACTCCGGTTGTAAGTGTTGATATAGGTTCCCACCGCATTGAAGGCAATGAACTGCTTGTTCTTCAAGTTCTTTTGAAAGTAGACATCCATGTAAGGAGTCGTATTTCGGTTATGCGACCAATTACGGCGATTAGTTACTATATTCGAATATTCCTCGGTCAAGAGTTTTCCCTCTTCCAGTTTGTTCGGAGAATTCAGGTTACGGAAACCGGCACTGATATTGAGCATATACTTGTTACCATCCTGCAAGTTGTAAGTAATTCGTCCATTATGATGAATGTTCTTTTCTCCATGAGGGTCAGTTGTCACCGAACGATGGTAGGTGCGTCCGTCCTCAAAAGCGAACACTTCGTTCCTTTCCGACCACATTTCTTCCGAAATGACATGTTCTGTATTGTAGTAGAAACTGAATTCAGACTTGCCGAAATTCAATTTCCCATTGGCATTTTGTCTTCCGAAAAGAGTCTTGAGGCTTTGTGTGCCATTGAAACCAAACGAACCACCCATGTCGTAACGACGCAATACGTAGTTCACCATGATGTCTGCATCGTCATAACGTGCTCCCGGGTCTTCCACCACTTCCACACGGATAATCTCGGATGGTTGCAGAGCTGTCACTTCGTTTTGGCTTGCCTTGCGTCCGTTGATGCAAAGCACGATGCTTCCCCCGTCATTCGTGCCGATGGTATTGCCTATCGGATTAACCTGTATGCGAGGAATCATCAGGTTGCGTAACAAATCTACGCCATTGTTGGAAGCATTTACTTGTTTCTTGTTGGGGAATACCATTTTCTTGTCTGCCGTACTGACCATGTTGCTGGCGGTAACGGTCACTTCGTCCAGTTTCTGCGAAGCTTCTTCTATAGTCAGCGTACCCAGATTGGCAGAACGGCTGAAGCCTTGCAAGTCTACATACATGGTCTGATAACCGAGGCTGGAAATGACCAGACGATAATCACCTGCCGACACCTTCGAGAAGCGAAAACCGCCCTTTTCATCGGAAGTTTGGCCATTTACAAAGGTAGAATCGGTTTGCTGAAGAACAATGTTGGCATACGCCAACGGCTCGTTCTTTTCGTCCACCAATTTTCCACTAATGCTCTGTGCATTCATCGATGCCGCCATCCCCATCAGGCAAAGCATCATAACTAGATGTCTTTTCATCATTTGATGGTTGTTTTGATTGGTTTCTCTTTGATTGATTTACATACGTGCCTTCTGGCTTGAACCGGCACCTGTTCCTTTGTACTTGCTCTTGGTAGTATTGAACTTGTATCGGATGTTCAGCGTATAGGAATATTGCGAGTTGTTGAAGTCCTG
>SUXY01000040.1 GCA_015060705.1 Bacteroides sp.
TTAGCACGGGAGGAGAGGCTCGAACTCCCGACACCCGGTTTTGGAGACCGGTGCTCTACCAACTGAGCTACTCCCGTAAAAATCAGTTCCCAACCTTTCGATTGAGAACTGATTAAATTATGTAAAGTTCGTATTAGTCGAGGAGTTCAGTAATCTGACCAGAACCTACTGTACGGCCACCTTCGCGGATAGCGAAACGCAAACCTACGTTCAATGCTACTGGGTAGATCAATTCAACCTTGATTTCTACGTTATCACCAGGCATTACCATTTCAACACCTTCTGACAATGAGATTTCACCTGTACAGTCCATAGTACGCAAGTAGAACTGAGGACGATACTTGTTGTGGAATGGAGTGTGACGACCACCTTCTTCCTTCTTCAATACGTAGATAGTAGCCTTGAAAGTTGAGTGAGGCTTAATCTGACCTGGCTTACAAAGAACCATACCGCGCTTGATTTCGTTCTTGTCGATACCGCGGAGCAACAAACCTACGTTGTCACCAGCCTGACCTTCATCCAACAACTTACGGAACATTTCAACACCAGTTACAACTGACTTCTTGTCTTCACCCAAACCAAGGATCTGAACATCGTCACCTACGTGGATAACACCAGTTTCGATACGACCTGTTGCTACAGTACCACGACCTGTGATTGAGAACACGTCTTCAACCGGCATCAAGAACGGCTTATCAACTGCACGTGGAGGCAATGGAATCCAAGTGTCGCAAGCTTCCATCAATTCCATAACTTTGTCTTCCCATTCAGCGACACCGTTCAAAGCACCAAGTGCAGAACCGCGGATGATAGGAGTTTCATCGCCATCGAATTCGTATGCAGAAAGCAATTCACGCATTTCCATTTCTACCAATTCCAACATTTCTTCATCATCAACCATGTCGCACTTATTCAAGAAAACAACCAAGCGAGGTACGTTTACCTGACGAGCCAACAAGATGTGTTCACGAGTCTGAGGCATCGGACCATCTGTAGCAGCACAAACGATGATTGCACCGTCCATCTGAGCAGCACCAGTAACCATGTTCTTTACGTAGTCGGCGTGACCCGGACAGTCTACGTGAGCGTAGTGACGGTTAGCAGTTTCATACTCAACGTGAGCAGTGTTGATAGTAATACCACGTTCCTTTTCTTCTGGAGCATTGTCGATAGAGTCAAAAGAGCGCATTTCAGAAAGACCCTTCTTTGCCAATACTGTAGTGATAGCAGCAGTCAAAGTTGTCTTACCGTGGTCAACGTGACCAATGGTACCAATGTTCACGTGGTCTTTCGTACGTTCGAATTTTTCTTTAGCCATAGCTTTAAAATTTATTTATTTATTTGATTAATAATCAGCTTCGTATTAAGAGCTGTTAACGAGATTTGAACTCGTGACCTCTTCCTTACCAAGGAAGTGCTCTACCACTGAGCTATAACAGCGAGAGTGTGGGCAAAGATGGATTCGAACCACCGAAGGCGTAAGCCAGCAGATTTACAGTCTGCCCCATTTGGCCACTCTGGTATTTGCCCAACATTTTTCAAAGAACTTCTCTTTTGAGCCTCTTGTCGGATTCGAACCAACGACCCCGAGATTACAAATCACGTGCTCTGGCCAACTGAGCTAAAGAGGCTTTTTCAATTTTACAGCCGCACTCTTATCGAGCTAAGCGGCTGCAAAATTAGACATTTATTTCAAAACACAAAAACTTTTAGGCGTTTTTTTTATTTGCCGCGAAGTTTTTCTTTTGCTTTGGTCAACTGTTTGGACAATGCGTCTACGCAAACATCCACGGATTCTTCAAATGTATCACTCACCTTCTCCGCAAAAAACTCACCGTTCAACGCTAAAACCTTGATACCGGCTTCCTTATTCATTGCAGTTTCAGGCTTTACTACCTTTAATGACACCTCTACTTTCTTTATATCGTCGCAGAACTTTTCTAATTTGGCAACTTTCTTCTGGATAAAATCCTGAAGTCTTTCAGATGCATCAAAATGAATCGCTTGAATTCTTACTTCCATAAATACCTCCTTTTTTTACGCTCGTGGATGAGCTAGTTCATAAACTTTTTTAAGTTCCTCAAAAGTCGTGTGCGTATAAACTTCCGTCGTCGTCAAACTTTCATGCCCCAGCAGTTCCTTTACGGCCCGCAACTCTGCACAATCGTTCAGCATGGCTGTCGCAAATGTATGCCTCAACACATGCGGACTTCTTTTCTTCAGCGCCACAACCTTGGAGAGGTTTCGTTTCACCAATCTATAAACCTGCATCGGATACATCCGCTTCCCGTCCTTCCGGACAAAAAAAGCATCCGAGCCATTTGGCAAAGCCCCGTCTCTTACCTTAATATATACACGCAAATCATGCTCCAATTCATCTGCGAAAGGTATCAATCTTTGCTTGTTTCTCTTTCCCGTCACTTTAATCAGCTTTGTAGAAAAATCCACATCCGCATCATCCAGTCCAATCAATTCCGAAAGTCGCATGCCGGTAGCATAGAACATCTCAAGAATCATCCGGTCCCTACATCCTTCATAACCTTTCCCGAAAGTCAAGTCATCAAGCAACCGGTCCATATCCTTTTCTCTTACAAAAGAGGGCAACGGTTTTTTCTTTTTAGGCCCGACCACTTTCGTCATCGGATTAACCGTCATCACCTTTTTCTTCAGTAAAAAACGATAAAAAGAACGCAATGTGCTTAGTTTCCGATTTACAGAGGTTGCTGCCCGCCCTTCATCCATCAAGTGCATCACCCAATTCCGAACGACATCCGCATCAACCGTCGTGAAATCTATTTCTGCATCTGCTTTTTTAAAGTAACCTTCAAACTCCCGCAGGTCTATACCGTAAGAAACAACCGTTTTTTCCGAATAGTTCCGCTCAAGACGAAGGTATTCCAAAAAAGAATCTATCCACATAAGAAACGTTACATCACAGATTTATGCAACGAATATATGAAAAAGAATTCAATTATTCAAAAAAGTACGCGTAAAAATTAATCTTCTACTTGTTGGAGCTTCTGTACATAGACAGCACGTTCTCTCTTCAATCTGTTCAATACAGATGGCTTGTCGAACTGTTGTCTAGCTCTCAATTCCTTTACAACACCTGTCTTTTCGAATTTTCTCTTAAACTTCTTCAAGGCCTTTTCAATGTTTTCGCCTTCTTTTACTGGTACTACAATCATTTTTTATGAATTAATTATGTTGTTATTAAAATTTCCGCAGTTAAATTGCGGCGCAAAATTACATATACTTTCGTTATTTACAAAACTTTCCCTTGTTTTTTATTGAAAATGAACGAGAAATCGTATCTTTGTTGTTCACTTAACAATTTGATTATGGCAACAATATCAGAAATAAAGAACAGATTGGCCGCACTTCGCAAGCAAATGCAGACCCATCAGTTGTCGGCTTTCATCGTACCAAGTACCGACCCCCACTCCGGAGAATACGTACCGGAACATTGGGAGAGCCGTAAATGGATAAGCGGATTTACCGGTTCTGCCGGAACCGCCGTTATCACATTGGAGGACGCAGGGCTTTGGACCGACTCCCGTTATTTCATCCAAGCCGAAGAACAATTGGCCGGCACGGGGATCCGTCTTTTCAAGGACCGCTTACCTGAAACACCATCCATCACCGAATGGTTGGGAAGTATACTCAAAAAAGGAGATAAAGTAGGTATCGACGGGTGGGTAAACTCCCATCAAGAAGCATCCGGCATCCAGCAAGAATTGAAAACTTACGGAGTAGAGCTTGAGACGATGACCCAAGACATTTTCGATGCAATTTGGGAGAATCGTCCTGGTCTACCGCAAACACCGGTCTTCATCCTCGATGAAACCCGCACTGGAACTTCATGTACCGATAAAATCAGCCGCATTCAAGAAGCCATTGCCAAGAATGGTGCTTCAGCCATCATTTTATCCGCTTTGGACGAAATTGCATGGACACTCAACCTCCGTGGAGATGACGTACATTGCAACCCTGTATTCATCAGCTACCTATTGATTTCAAAGGAAGGTCATACCTTATATATATTGGAAGAAAAAATCACCGGAGAAGTCCGTCAATACCTGAATCTGCATCATGTAGAAATAAAGAGCTATTCAGCTTTGGCCGAAGACCTCCGCACCTTCGAGGAAAGCCATCAAGGTATTTTGCAGATTTCCCCATTGGCCAACGAAGCATTGTATAACTTATCCGCTCAATATGCAGACACCATTGTACAAGCTTCTCCCGTAGCTTTGATGAAGGCCGTCAAGAACGAAAGCGAACAAGCCGGTTTCCGCAAAGCCATGGAACGCGACGGTGTAGCTTTGGTCAAATTCCTCCGTTGGCTGAAAGAAGCCGTAGCAACTGGAAATGAGACCGAGTTGTCAGTAGATAAAAAACTTTATGAACTTCGCTCTGAACAAGCCGACTTCAAGGGCATCAGCTTTGACACCATCGCCGGATACAAGGAGCATGCAGCCATCGTTCATTACGAAGCGACTCCCGAAACAGACATTCCATTAAAACCGGAAGGATTACTGCTCTTGGACAGTGGCGCCCAATACCTGGACGGAACCACCGACATTACCCGCACCATTGCCTTAGGCCCATTGACCGAAGAAGAGAAAACAGACTATACCCTTGTCTTGAAAGGACATTTGCACTTGCAGAACGCCCATTTCCCTGCCGGTACTTGTGGCACTCAACTTGATGTGCTAGCCCGTATCGCCATGTGGAAAGCAGGCATCAACTATCTGCACGGTACCGGACATGGCATCGGTCATTTCCTCTGTGTACATGAAGGCCCTCATCAAATCCGCATGAACCACATGCCTACCCTTTTGGAGCCAGGCATGATTGTGACCGATGAGCCAGGCATCTACAAAGGTGGTCGACATGGCATCCGTACCGAAAACACATTGCTCATTGTTCCTGCTCAGGAAACCGAGTTCGGCAAGTTCTATCGATTCGAACCGCTCACCCTCTGTCCGATTGACAAGGAAGCCATCGCCATCGACTTGATGACCGACGAAGAATTGACTTGGCTCAATGAATATCATCAATTGGTATACCAACGTCTCTATCCACTTTTGAACGAAGAGGAACAGGCATGGCTAAAAGAAGCAACAAACCCACTTAACCGATAAAGACTATGGCACTGATTAAATCTGTAAGAGGCTTTACCCCTCAAATTGGAGAAAACACCTATTTATCTGAAAATGCGACGATCGTGGGCGATGTCACTATCGGACGTGATTGCAGCATTTGGTTCAATGCCGTACTCCGAGGCGATGTAAACCCTATCCGCATCGGCGACCGAGTGAACATCCAGGACGGTAGTGTCTTGCACACGCTCTATGAACGTTCGGTCGTAGAAATCGGGAATGACGTATCGGTAGGGCACAATGTTACCATCCACGGAGCCACCATCAAGGCTGGCGCTCTGATTGGGATGGGGTCCACCATTTTGGACTATGCCGTAGTGGGCGAAGGAGCCATTGTAGCGGCCGGCGCCTTGGTACTGAGCAATACGGTCATCGAACCGGGTACGCTCTGGGCCGGTGTCCCTGCCAAGTTCATCAAGAAAATTCCTATCGAACAAAGCAAGGAGCTGAATCAAAAAATCGCCAACGGCTATCTGATGTATGCTTCCTGGTTCAAGGAAGAAGAAAAAACGGAAGAATGACGTTCATTCAGAGCGAAGCGAAGACGACTTGTTGAGGACTCTGTCCGAAAAATCTCGAGTGCATCCTGTTATGTATTCGAGATTCTTCTTTTTATGCATTGAAGCAAAATTAAGAAGTTGATTTTTAGATTCACTTTTACAATATTCAAAACGAATTCATATCAATCATCTATATCCCATCCTGTTAAATTCAGTTAAAACCGGCCAATGACGATTGCTCATCCAAAGAAAGTATCTATATTCGCTGTATACTATTCAACTAATACACTAATAATCTAATAATACATGAGCACAATGAATGATGTAAACAAGGTTTTTTCCAGTTATGGAATAAAGAGATTGAAGGTAATGGACAGATTTTCGATGCACCTGGAGAAAGTATGGTGTACGACCTTTCGAGAAAGTATACAATCGAAACACGTATGAAATTCTAAATTAATTATAAACAGCAAACAAATCAGAACGACAATGAAACAGAAAATGACGATGATTGCGTGGGGAATGTTTTTATGTTCTCTCACATCCATGGGACAAACCTTGTCCGGCAGAGTGTTGGATAATGAAAAAGCAGCTTTAGCTTATGTAACCGTGACCGCCCAAAATCAAGCTGATACCACTCAAATTCATGGAGAAATCAGTAATGAAACTGGGAAATACCAAATCAAGCTTCCTGAAGGAAAGTATAGACTTTCTTATCGCTTTGTCGGCTATAAAAAACAGGAACGGTTGGTATCTGTAAATGGCGACCTCGTGATTCCCGACATAATTATGGAAGAAGACGTCCATCAGATGAAAGAAGTAAGTGTATTGGCCAACCGTATTACCCGAAAACCAGACCGCTTCGATATCAATTTGCAGAACAGTTCTTTATCGAAAGGAAAGAATATCGAACAGGTACTCTCTTTTCTTCCGGGTGTCAGTACAATTGGAGGAGTATCCATTAATGGCCGAAGCGGAACCTTGGTCTATATTGACAACCGAAAAGTAACCAACCCGTTGGAACTTTCCACACTAAGAGCAGAAAACATAAAGAGTGTGGAAGTCATTCCGATGGCGGGTAGTGAATATGGAACTGAAGCAACAGGCGGTGTATTGAAAATCACGATGAAGAAACAAGAAAGTGGTTTCACAGGAACCATACTCAATTACCTAAAAATGTACGACCACGGATTCAAGTCGGAAGCCCCGGGATTCATCGCCAACTATCGTTATAAGAAATTAGGCCTATATAATATGTTGGTCATCGGTGGAGGGAAATATTATCCGACTGATGAAATCCGGAATGTATCCTATCCCAATGGCACTTCTTTGGAAGAATACAATTATGCCAAAAGAACTTCCACCCAATTGATAAACAACTTGACCATACGTTACGACATCAACAAGCGTCAAGATATTGCCTTGCATTTTGGAGTAAGTTTAAGCAACGACAGCTTGAAGCGTCACTCGTATGGTAACATACATGATGAAGGACAGACGAATCAGACGAGCATGGACGGGAAAGGCAAAAGCAGAATCAATGATATCAGCCTCTCGTTGCTCTATAACTTGAAGCTGAACAACAAAGGAAACCGTTTTTCTTTGGAAGCCAACTATCAGAACAATTTGGACAAGCAGAGTAACGTTTACTCCTATCATGACGACGAAGAAGGTTTGGGCTTAAGCATGAATTCGGATGACTACAAGAGCCGCATCAATCATTTCTCTGCAAGACCTCAACTGCAACTGATGTTAGGCAAGAAGGCCGGGATGATGATTGGAAGCATGGCATCTTACACAAACAATAAAAATGCCGTATTGCAGAACTCGCTTCCGCAAGATTATCGTCTTAAGGGAATAGATCATGCTGTTTTTGCGGATTTCAGGACTTACCTAACGGGTAAGCTTTACTTGAACCTGGGCTTACGATACCAAACGGACAAGTTGGAATACGAGAATCCGAACAAGAAAGAACTTGACTTCACGAAGAACTTCGACGGCCTGTACCCAACGATGAACCTTGCCTACACCTTTGACAAAAAGAAAGGACGTATGCTTTCTTTGGGATATCGATATTATCAGTCGTTCCCCAACTTCGGTTATTTCTTTGATGTAAAGGAAGTGCATTCGGACAATTCCTATTCCATCGGCAATCCGAATCTCGACCCCGAACATTTCCATTTGGCGGAATTATCATATACGCACAACAAGGCACTCAACTTTGTTTATTCGTACAGACGCGGAACCGACCTTGTGCAAGTGATGACCTTTACAGAAGAAGACAATCCGTTGGTTTCTTATACTAAACCGGAAAATATCGGTGAAAACCATCTTCACCGATTCTCGGTAGAAATCCGTCATACCCCTTTGCCATGGTGGTTCTTCAAGTTTACAGCAAGAGCCAATCATGAAGACCGCACTTATGGCAACGAGCATTTCAATCAATGGTATGGACAGGCTTCGCTCAACAACAATTTTACGTTCAAGAATGGTTGGGGAGGTACGTTGAACATGTCTGCTTCCACAAAAAGAAGAAATGGTGACTATACCTTGTCATGGGGACATGCGGAAAGTTTTTCCATATACAAAAGCCTGCTGAAAAACAAATTGAACATTAGTGCCGGCATCACCAACTTTGCTTACAAACGTGAAAACATACTGACTGAAATGAACGATGGAACCATCATCCGTTCAACAAGTCATGCGCCATTGCGTGAATATAACTTGACTTTGACCTATACATTCCAAAGCGGAAAGAAAATCAAGAATGTCAAAGCCTTGAATGGTTCGAAGCTGAATCTTATCAAAGCTACTCGTGAATGATTACTTGATTTTCTTCATTTGTAGGAAACCAAAATCCACCTTCAGATTATCAGGAACTTCATACGCCCTAATAATCTGAAGGTTACAATGAACTTCCCGCATGAAGTTCCTCAATCACGGGTCACTCCATAATTCCCCGGAACCGGGAAGTAGAAAGGAGCACGGAGATGACCGGGATGGGAAAGCATCCCGAATCGCTTCTTCCAAGGCGATGAGAACACCCGTCACGACCCCTTCCTTGAATGCACTCCGTTGGGTAATGGTACGAATCAAGTCACGGGTTCTTGTCTTGCCCGTCACCACCGAACGGGCGTGATAGCGCACCTTATTCTCACCTTTCAGCTGAGGGGTGCGAAACAAATCATACTCTGCTGCCATACTATCTATGTTTTGGTTCGGGAAGCCTTAACCGTCGATTCCCGATGTATTAACGTTTACTTTTCTTTCCATTCGCTTCATCACTATTGTGACGGAGTTGCCTTATTATTTGTGACGGAGGTTCGCCACATTAGCTAACGAAGGCTCGTCGCAATTGTGCATAAGCGAATAGATACAGAACAAATATACAACATTCCTAGGACATATCGCTAATATTCCAAGGAGTTTTTGTTAGTGAAGATTTCTGCCGGAGGAGAGCCAAAAAATTTGCAAAACGGCATTTTTGGATTATATATTTGCATCCACTAACCAAAAAAATATGTTTGAAATGAAAGAATTTATTGGAAAAATCATTCAGAAGTGGAGAGCCTTTCTTCTCCCACAACGTGTGAAACAAGTGGATACCGAAATGAAGCAAGCCAACGGAAGCACCCGAAAGCTTCAGCGTTTCCTCAGTCAGCAATTCGAATTCCGGTACAACCGACTGACGGGGGTAACAGAATACCGTCCGAAAGAAACGGATGCCGACTTCCGCCCCATCGATGAACGAGAGATGAACGGGATGATAGTGGATGCCCGACTGAAAGGCATCGCTTGTTGGAACAACATGGTTCCTACGCTGGTCCTGTCCAACAAGGTAGAAAGCTACAATCCTTTTCAAGACTACCTGGAAAAGTTGCCTGCTTGGGACGGCATCGACCGAGTGACACCTTTCTTGCAACGAGTATCGGACGACGAACTTTGGCTGAAAGGTGGCCGTTACTGGATGCGAGCCATGACCGCCCAATGGATGGGTGTACCTCGTGAACACGCCAATGTATTGGTGCCGGTACTGGTCAGCAGTCAGCAAGGATGGGGAAAAAGCACCTTTTGTCGACAAATTCTTCCGGAGTCACTCCGTACCTACTATTTGGACAATCTGAACCTTGCACCCGGTGCATCGCCGGAAAAGAAACTGGTGAAAATGGGATTAATCAATCTGGACGAGTTCGACAAAATCAGCGAGAAGCGCCAACCGGACTTGAAGAACCTGCTCCAAATGATGTCCGTTCCGGTATATCGTGGCAAGCGATTGGGATATGTCACCGAACCTCGTCTGGCATCTTTCATCGCCACTACCAATAGTCGGGAACTATTGTGCGACCCGACAGGAAGCCGACGATTCATCTGTGTGGAAGTCACCCGTATGATTCCGGAAGAGCCGATAGCGTACGACCAACTTTACGCCCAATTGAAGCAGGAAGTACTAGAAGGTGAACGTGATTATCTAAACAAGGAAGAAGAGAAGGAAGTACAACGACGCAACAAGGCTTACTACCGCCAATCACCATTGGAAGATGTATTCCATGCATGTTACCGTCATCCGGAAGCCGACGAGGAAGGAGACTGGCTAACTGCTTCCGAAATATTCCGATTGATGAACAAACGTAATGCCTCCGCCCTACGAGGCATATCCGCCAAACAGCTTAGCTATCGTCTGACGGCCATGGGTTTCAAGCCTAGACACACGATGAGGGGCAATTGCTATCACGTAGTGCTGGAGGAAGCAGCCTAAAACGGAAGTTCAGTCGGGAAGTTCATTGTAACTTATTGAGGTTCAGCCAGAATGAACTTCCTGACGATATGAAGGTGAGTTTTGTCTCTATAAAAAGAAAAATCTCGAATACATAAACTGAATGTACTCGAGATTCTTCGCTTCGCTCTGACGAGTTGTTGAGGACTTCGTCCGAAAAATGAAAATAGACGTTACAGAGTCACACTTTTCATAATAATTTCCAAAGCCCCGGAATTGTTCTTCACATAATCTCCGGCTGATTTTCCTGCTTGCTTCAAATAAGCCTCATCGGTCAAGAAACGGTTCATCAATTGTTCGAAATCATCGTAACCATTGATTTCAAAACCACCCTTCTTTTCCAACAGATGCTGGGCCTCGCGGAATTTCTTGTTGTTCGGGCCAAAGATGACTGGAATACCGTAAACGGCGGCTTCCAACACATTGTGAATACCGACCCCGAAACCGCCACCGATGTACGAAATCTCACCATAACGATAAATCGACGAAAGCAAGCCGTAGCAATCAATAATCAAACAATCAGCCTGCTGTACATTTTCTTCTGTAGCTTGCGTATAACGGATACAAGGACGCTGAAGCTTCGACATGATTTCCTTCAAATGTCCTTCATTGACCACATGCGGTGCAATGATGAGTTTCATCTCAGGATGGGCATTGAAATACTTGATGAAGATGTCTTCATCCGGCCCCCACGAACTACCTGCCACAAAAGTCAAGGCATCGCCCTTGAACTTCTGCACCAACGGCAATTGCTTGGCAGCTGCACAAATATCCAATACACGGTCGAAACGAGTATCACCTACCACGGTTGTATTATGGATACCGATACCGGCCAAAAGTTCCTTGGACCTTTCATCTTGAACAAACAGATGTGCAAAGGTCGTCAATACCTTCCGATAGCTATTTCCATACCAACGGAAAAAAGCTTGTCCCGGGCGGAAAATAGACGACACACTATATACTGGTATACCTTTATTATAAAGGATAGTCAAATAGTTCCGCCAAAATTCATACTTCACAAAGAACACCATAGCTGGATTAACCAGCTCGATGAACTTCTTTGCATTGCTCCGTGTATCAATGGGCAGATAGCATACGATATCAGCACCATCATAGTTCTTGCGAACCTCGTAACCCGAAGGCGAGAAGAAGGTTTGCAGAATTTTGTACTGAGGATAATCCTTTCGGATACGTTCGATCAATGGGCGACCTTGCTCAAACTCGCCCAATGATGCCGCATGAAACCAAATATATTGGGCATTGCGATCGATTTTGCTTTCCAACAAATCGAACACTTCCCGATAGCCTTTCACCATCTTGGCCGGTTTGTCACTGAACAAGGCTGCCAGCTTGACTCCCAGCTCCAGAATATACATGGCTAGATTGTAAATCATTTCTTTTCTGTTTTATTTGAGCACTTCCACGGCACGGCGGATGCGTCTCAATGATTCTTCCTTACCCAATACGGCGGTGATATCAAAAATATGAGGTCCCTTGCCTTCGCCTACCAACGTCAAGCGGAAAGCATTCATCACATTGCCGAGATGATAACCCTTTTCGGCAATCCAAGCCATAACGGCTTTTTCCTGATTTTCCACCGAGAAGTCTTCCAAAGCTTCGAGGAAATCAGCCAATTCCAACATATGTGCCGGAGAGTCTTCTTTCCAACGTTTCTTGCGAGTCTTTTCATCGTATTCAGTCGGTGCTACGAAGAAGAACTTGCAAGTTTCCCACAAATCCTTCACGAAGCTCACACGGTCTTTCATCAAACCTACCACGGTTACGACCTTGTCCATCGGTGCTTCAATACCATTGTCCTTCAAAATAGGCAGGAAGAGTTCTGCCAATTCGGCATTATCCTTCTTCATGATGTATTCGTGGTTGAACCACTTGCCCTTTTCGTAATCGAACTTAGCACCTGCCTTGCTACAATGCTTCAAATCGAAGAGCTGTACCAATTCATCGAGCGACATGATTTCCTGATTGTTACCCGGATTCCATCCAAGCAATGCCAAGAAGTTAATAACTGCTTCCGGCAAATAACCAGATTCACGATAACCTGAAGAAACATCACCGGTCTTCGGGTCATGCCATTCCAACGGGAATACAGGGAAACCCAAACGGTCACCGTCACGTTTGCTCAACTTACCGTTTCCATCCGGCTTCAAAAGCAATGGAAGGTGTGCAAATTCCGGCATGGTATCTTCCCAACCGAAAGCACGGTAAAGCAACACGTGAAGCGGTGCAGAAGGCAACCATTCTTCACCACGAATAACGTGTGACACTTCCATCAAATGGTCGTCTACAATGTTGGCCAAGTGATAAGTAGGCAATTCATCGGCCGACTTATACAATACTTTGTCATCCAATACGGATGAGTTCACAATCACTTCGCCACGGATAATATCGTGTACATGCACTTCTTCGTTCGGTTCAATCTTGAAACGAACAACATACTGCTTGCCTTCGGCAATCATAGCATCAACTTCTTCCTTCGGAAGAGTCAATGAGTTACGCATACCCAAACGAGTCGAAGCATCGTATTGGAAGTTAGCGACTTCCTTACGCTTGGCATCCAATTCTTCCGGTGTATCGAAAGCGATGTAAGCCTTGCCAGCTTCCATCAAGACTTCTACATACTTCTTGTAAATGTCACGACGCTCCGATTGGCGATAAGGGCCATGCTCTCCACCAAAACTCACACCCTCGTCAAACTTGATGCCCAACCACTTGAACGACTCGATGATATACTCTTCTGCACCCGGAACAAAGCGACTTGAGTCGGTATCTTCGATACGGAAAATCAAGTCACCACCATGTTGACGGGCAAACAAATAATTATATAAAGCGGTACGTACACCGCCGATATGCAACGCTCCAGTAGGACTCGGAGCAAAGCGAACTCTTACTTTTCTATCTGACATTTGTTCTTTATCTATAAAATACTGTGCAAAAGTAATCTAAATTCCCGATTTTTTCGTAATTTGCACGCAAAATTATACGATTATGAATAGTATCAATACTCACAAAAGGTTTTCATATAAGGATTTGTTGTACAAATGCCTCATTTTTATCGTAACTGTCAGCATCATTACCTACTTCATGCCGAAGGAGGGAAAATTCAATTATGAGTTCGACATTAATACCCCTTGGAAATATGGTCTTTTGCAAGCCTCGTTCGATTTCCCTATTCACAAGAGCGAAGAGCAAATCAAAAAAGAACAAGATAGTTTACAAGCATTCTATCAGCCATATTTTTTAGTCGACAAAGACGTCGAGAAAAATATGCTATCCAAGTTCCGCGAGGATTATAACCGGAGCCTTAAGTTTGCTCTTCCTAGTTCAGATTACCTTCGATACATCGAACGTACATTCAAGCATATCTATGAAAAAGGAGTTTTGTCCACACAAGACGCCCAATTCTTAGCAGAAGACAGCATTGTCCACGTTCTAATGGTCAATGGTAATATGGCAACCAGCCAAGAAACCAATCACTTATTCACCGTAAAAGAAGCTTACGAACACATTCTCAATGCTGATACGACACATTATAACAAGCGTATATTACAATCTTGTAATTTAAGCAATTACCTAACTCCCAACATCACATACGATTTGGAGAAATCCGAAGTTGCCTTGCAAGAATTACAATCCAGCATTGCACCAGCTAAGGGACTAGTGCAAACCGGACAAAAGATCATTGACCGTGGAGAAATCATCAACGAACACACGTATGACATCCTCCGTTCTTTGGAAAAAGAATGGGAGAAGCGAAGCGAATCCATTCAAGAAATCCGCTTGACCTATATGGGACAAATCATATTAGTCAGTGTGCTCATCATCTGTTTTATGATTTATCTGGAACTATTCCGCAAAGAATACTACCAACGGAAGAGAAGCGTACTTTTACTTTTTGCCCTCATCGTGTTTTTTCCTGTATTACTATCCATCATGGTGGAACAGAATCTATCCAATGTCTATGTCATTCCATTGGCCATGATTCCTATCATCATTGGTATCTTCCTTGATTCGCGAACTGCTTTCATGGCACATACCATCATCATTTTGATATGTTCCATTTTCTTACGCTATCCGCATGAATTCATTATATTGGAAATAGCAGCAGGTATGAGCGCTATTTATAGCTTACGTGAACTTTCCCAACGTTCACAATTGTTACGTACAGCACTGATTGTGGCTATTTGTTATGCACTTATCCATTTCGCTTTTGACTTGATGCAAGAAAATGACTTGACCAAGTTGAATACCCGAATGTATATTTATTTCGCCATCAATGGTATTTTATTGTTGTTTGCTTACCCACTATTGTTCATCTTGGAAAAGACATTTGGCTTCACATCCAATGTAACCCTGGTAGAACTTTCGAATATCAACAACAAATTGCTTCGTGAAATGTCAGAAGTAGCCCCTGGCACTTTCCAACATTCTTTGCAAATGGCCAATCTCGCAGCAGAAGCGGCCAACAAGATAGGCGCAAACAGTCAACTTGTGCGTACAGGTGCTTTGTACCACGACATCGGCAAAATGGTAAACCCTGCATTCTTTACCGAGAATCAAACAAGCGTGAACCCACACAAGAGTCTCAGCTATGAACAAAGTGCGCAAGTGATAATCAGTCATATCACCGATGGTATCAAATTGGCCGAGAAGCATCAACTTCCGAAGGTGATCAAAGATTTCATCCGTACCCACCATGGTGCAGGTGTGGCGAAATATTTCTACATTTCATATAAGAATGAACATCCCAACGAAGAAGTGGATATCGCAAAGTTCAGTTATCCGGGACCTAACCCGTTTACCAAAGAACAAGCTATCCTGATGATGGCAGATGCTGTAGAAGCCGCTTCACGAAGTCTGTCAGAATACACAGAAGAAAGCATCAATACATTGATTGACAAAATTGTAGACGGGCAAGTCTCGGAAGGATATTTCAGAGAATGTCCAATTACATTCCGTGACATTGCTCAAGTAAAGGTTTTGTTTAAGGAAAAACTGAAAACGGTTTACCATACCCGTATCACTTATCCGGAGCTGAAGAAAAAATAAAAGAAAAACTCCTAAGCAATCGCTTAGGAGTTTTTCTTTATAGCTTCCAGCAATCCTTCGCAAGCATCTTCCAAAATATCGAGTACGTTCTCGAAACCTTGAGCACCACCATAATAAGGGTCTGGTACATAATCCACCAACTTAGTACGACAAAAATCCGTCATACGACAAATCTTCTTTTCAGTTTCTGGCGATGGAGCACGATCCTTCAAATCCTGAATATTACGGTCATCCATACCAATAATCATATCGAACTCTAAAAAATCTTCCGTACATACAGGACGAGAACGATGGGTCAATTCATATCCACGATGATAAGCATGCATTCGCATACGACTATCGGGCAACTCCCCTTCATGATAACTCAAAATTCCAGCCGAATCTACCTCTATCTGATTCTCCAATCCTTCACGCTTGACAAAAGTACGCATCACCTCTTCTGCCGACGATGAGCGACAGATGTTTCCCAAACACACAAACAGTATCTTCATAATCAAATCTTTTTCAGAGAATTCATAAACACTTCCACACTCCGGTTAACAATCAGGTCTTCCGGAAATTCCGTTTCTTGCAGCAATTCATAGATATACTGATAATTCGCAATATCAAAAGAAATATGTGCATCACTTCCCAAGATAACGGGTACCTCATATTGCTTACACAAACGGAGAATCTCCAAGTTATTGGAACGGGCATCCACCTTGCCACGGGCCGGTTTCAAGGAACTGTTATTGATTTCAAGCAACGTACCACATTCCTTAGCTGCCAATACCATGGGTTCGAAGTTAAGCTTTGCTGTACCATCACCCGGATGACTGATAATCTGGATGTATGGATGACGAATGGCCTGCACCATGCCATAGGTATTTTCTTCTACCGTACCATGCTCATAACACAACAAATGAATGCCGGCAATACGAATGTCCAACTTCTTCATCAAGGCCTCATCAGCATCAAGGGTTCCTTTACCATCGAGGATATTGATCTCGGCTCCCAACATCAAGTCGATGCCATACATTTGCCGAGGTACCACATGAAGGTTGCGAAAATAAATCGGGTCACATGTACCCGGAATACCCGGCGTATGCTCAGTAATACCGAGAAGTTTCAATCCCTTTTCGGCTCCAGCTTTCGCCATTTCCTGAATGGTGCTGAACGCATGGCCACTGGCCAGCGTATGCGTATGCATATCAAGTTCTATCTTCATATCTTTTACTGAGGGTCTACATCATAATATACTATCAGGGAGCGGAAACGTTCGTCTTCGACAATGCTCCGTTGTACCGCCATCAAATAATCACGGACTTTGGTCATCGAAGCGGTTTGCTCCACTTTTACAATCATCTTTTTAATATACAAAGTTTGAATACGAGCGACAGATGGTTTATCAGGTCCAAGTACCCTATCTCCTAATCCCGATCGAAGCATGGTAGCCATGGCATCTGCCGCCATATCGAGTACCGATTCCTTCCGATGCTTCAAATAAACATAAATCAAGCGATAATAAGGCGGATAACGGAACATTTGTCGTTCGGCCAATTGATCATAATACAATTGTTCATAATCGTTCCGCATCACTTGATGAATAACCGGCAATTCGGGCGACTTGGTCTGAAGGACAACCAATCCTTGTTTGTTCTTTCGTCCGGCACGCCCTGCCACTTGTGCCATCAGTTGGAAAGCCCGTTCGTAACTTCGGAAATCCGGATAGTTCAGCATGGAATCTGCATTGAGTATTCCCACCACACTAACGTTCTGGAAATCCAATCCCTTAGAGACCATCTGGGTACCTACCAATATATCGGTCTTCCCCTGCTCAAAATCAGCAATGATTTTCTCATAGGCAGAACGGGTACGGGTAGTATCCAAATCCATCCGAGCGACCCGAGCTTCTGGAAAAATCAGTTGAATATCATCCTCTATCCGCTCCGTTCCAAAACCACGATTCATCAGTTCTACCCCACCGCAAGCCGGACATGAACGAGGTACCTGATAAGTACATCCACAATAATGACAAGTGAGTTGATTCATGCCTTTATGATAAGTCAAACTCACGTCGCAATTTTTACACTTCGGCACCCAACCACACGTATGACATTCCATCATCGGTGCAAATCCCCGACGATTTTGAAAAAGTATCACTTGTTCTTTACGTTCCAATGCATCGTGCACCTCTTTGACCAACATGGGAGAAAAAGGGCCTTGCATCCGTTTCTGATGCGCCAATTCCTTGATGTCTACCCGTTCGATATGTGGAAGTTGAATATCCTTATATCTTTCTTTCAATTCCACCAAACCATACTTGCCACTAGTAGCATTGAAGTAACTTTCCACACTCGGAGTAGCAGTTCCTAAAAGTACTTTTGCTCCATACATAGATGCCAACATAATGGCTGAGCTCCGCGCATGATAACGAGGAGCCGGGTCTTGTTGTTTATATGTGTTTTCATGCTCCTCATCCACTATCACCAAACCCAATCGTTTGAACGGTAGGAATATGGAAGAGCGAACCCCCAATATTACATCATATTCTTCCTCACCTAACTGCTTCTTCCAAATTTCCACCCGTTCGGCATCAGGAAATTTCGAATGATAGACACCGAGACGTTTTCCGAACACTCGCTTCAGACGTTCGGTTATTTGAGTTGTCAAAGCTATTTCGGGCAACAAATACAATACTTGCTTACCTGCTTTCAAAGCTTCTTGAATGAGATGAATATAGATTTCGGTCTTTCCACTGGAAGTCACTCCATGTAACAAGCACACATTCTTCTGCCGGAAACTATCCATGATTCCTTGGAAAGCTTCCTGTTGAGCCGGATTCAAGATATTTCCTTCCATTGTGGCTACTTCCGACTTGTCCAAACGTCCGATTTCCTGATAATAGACTTCGAAGATGCCTTTATCTACCAAACCATTGAAAATGGTGCTAGTAGCGCCTGCTTTTTCCAACAACGTTTTCTTGGTAACTTCCTGCAAATATTCGCCTCTACCCGCCCAACCGGATAACTCTACATACTTCATCAATACAGCCAACTGCTTCTTGGCTCTCGAAAGTTCATTGAACAAGGTCATCATACCCGGTTCATCCAATTCCCGATTCACCAAACGAACGCGAGCTTCGGTACGAGGCTTGTAATTTCGTTTCAAATCTTCCTTGACAAAAATGGCTTCTTTGTCAAGCAAACGTTTCACAATAGGAAGAATGTTTTTCAATCCGATAGCCCGTTGCAACTGAGTAACACATTGTTCCTTATCCGTACTGAGTAAGTCAAGCAATCGTTGTTCGCTATCTCCCAATGGATGAGTTGCTTCAAACTCGTCATTATATACCACCACGGTCTCACTCTCAAGCTTCATGCCCGACGGCATTGCAGCTTTATAGACATCACCCAAAGTACATAAACAATAAGAAGCCAACCACTCCCAAAACTGAAATTGACGAGGAAGCAATATCGGAGAAGTATCCAAAACTTCTTCGATGTCTTTCGTCTCATACCCATCGGGAGCTGCATAATGCACCTTCGTGACAATGGCCGTATAGAACTTTTTTCGTCCAAACGATACCACCACACGGCATCCCTCCTGTACACTTTCCTCCCATTCGGTTGGAAGTGAGTAAGTATACTGCGAGGCAATGGGCAAGGGCACTATGACATCCACGTATTTCTTCATGAGGACAAAGATATAAAAAAAGAGACACTCTTTTTAGAATGCCTCCTTTTATCTTTGTAAAATCGATATCCTTAGAATATGTAAGCCAACGAAACTTGCCAAGTTTTGTTCTTGGCCCCAAACACTTGACTTGCATCTTTCCATTCAAAGCTATCACCCATTGGGATTTGATAAGTCACACCTACTTGCAACTTTCTCAATAGTTTTAAGCCAGCACCCAAGTTAACAGCCACCTGAGTTTTTTTGGCCTCCACATTTTCAATATCTATATCCTTAAAATTGAAGAAGAAATCAGGACCTGCTGCCAAATAAATACCGAACATGCTACCCAAACCAATAGTATACTTCAAATTTACAGGAATTTCTATACCCTGTTGCTTGGCTTCGTCCTTTCCACGTTGAGAAAACAACAAAGCACCATCAATGCCCAAACCAATGATAGGAAGAGTTACTTCTGCCATCGGCCCAATAAAGAAACCTGTTGAACTTTCATTTATATCTCCCCAGCTTTTCTTTTCGAAATCTAATTCTGAAAAATTCATTCCACCCTTTACCCCAAACTTAATCAATTGGGCCTGAGCAGGAGCAGCCATCATTAAAGCAACAGCTACCATCAATACACTAACAATCTTTTTCATAATTATACCTATTTGAGTTTTTCGTTGCAAAGATAAACAATTATTTGGAATTAAAGGTTTAAACAAAAAGCGGGCACCTAAAAAGTACCCGCTCCCATCTTATTCTTTCTTAATATTCATCTTCGTTGAAGAAAAAGTCTTCTTTACTAGGATAATCCGGCCAAATATCTTCGATGCTTTCATAGATTTCGCCCTCGTCTTCCATCTCCTGCAAATTTTCAATCACTTCCAATGGAGAACCTGAACGAATGGCATAGTCAATCAATTCATCTTTGGTTGCTGGCCATGGAGCATCTTCCAACTTCGAAGCTAATTCTAATGTCCAATACATAGTATTTCAATTTTAAAAATATGATACAATTTGATTATACTCTCTATTTAAGCCGCAAAAGTATAACAAAATCTTTCAAATACAACTTTTATCCCAATAAATTTCATCGGTATGGGATAATAAGTTCATTTTTCTCGCCAAGACAAATAAATAGTCAGACAAGCGGTTGATAAAGGCTGAAACATTCTCAGTCACCTCGTGTTCTTCTGCCATGGCAAGGATACGTCTTTCTGCCCGACGACACACAGTACGGCAAACTTGACATACCGCCGAACCTCTAGACCCCCCTGGAATGACGAAAGCCTTCAGCGGAGGCAATTGACCATCCACTTCATCTATGGAGCGTTCCAAACGCTGAATATCTTCATCCGCAATCTGACTTTCAATTCGGAGAGTTGTATTGTTTTGGTCGGTCGCCAAATACGAACCTACCGAGAATAACTTGTGCTGTACCCAAAGAATCAATTTCCGGTCGTCTTCCTCTGTCAAATAAGTATAGAGTAATCCCAATTGGGAATTCAACTCATCCACCGTTCCATATGCTTCTAATCGCACATGAGTCTTGGATACTCTAGCACCTCCTACCAACGAGGTCTTTCCCTTATCACCCGTGCGGGTATATATTAAACTCTTTTTCATGACACTAAAAGAAATTTACTTTATAATTCTGTTTAAATCGCTTTTCTTCAAATAGCACCAAACCTATATCATACAAGTCAAACGAAATACGTACCCGTTCATCAATCAACAGCTGATTCCACCATTCTTTTCGCTCCTTATTTTCATGGATATTCCCTACCACAACGCACGATTGTGCATGCAAATAAGGATAAGCCATTTCGAATATATCTTTATCATACGTAGTATAGGCAATATGAAGGAAATCGAGTTTTTCAACCTTTTCCAATTCTACTTTCAACTGACGCAATGTTTCTGCTTGATCCTCTCCTTTCAGACTCACGGCCTTCATGGATAAACGGGCTTCCCTCATATACCGAAAGGAATCACCATTACCCTCACCTACCTCTATCAACGAAACCGGCCGGAAATAGTTGACCAAACGGAACAACAATCTGTTCACTTTCTCCCGATAATGCGGTAATGATTTCAATCCGGAGGATGCTTTCAGTCTGTCGTAAGCATAATAAGGCAATCCTTCATAGATAACGGAAGTTATCAAGAAGAAATCCGACGGCGAGTGTACTCCATAGCCACAACGATAACGAAAGCGTCGGCACCAATTCCATATTCTTCGTGCTAAAAGCATAGTATTCTATTTTAAGTAAGACAAAGATAGAAAGAAAATTTGTACTTTTGTACAAACAAACAACCGATTCATGAAGATTCTTTGGATAGACCTCAATAGTTCGTATGCTCACTCGTCATTGGCATTGCCTGCCCTTCATGCACAAGTGAAGAACAATCCCGACTATCAGTGGGACATTGTTTCTGCCACCATCAACGAAAACATAGGAATGGTAGTCGACGTAATCTACCGACATCAGCCAGATATATTGGCAGCTACTTGTTGGCTATTTAATCATGAATCATTGATACATATCGTTTCGAGAGCAAAAGCCTTGCTTCCGAAAGCTTGCGTCATCCTGGGCGGTCCGGAATTCTTAGGTGAAAACGAAGCCTTTCTCCGTCGGAATCCGTTTGTGGATTGCGTCTTCCGAGGGGAAGGAGAAGTGGAGTTTGCAAAGTGGCTGACCTGCTGGAAGCAACCTGTACAATGGAAATCAATCAACGGATTGTGCTATATAGACAAAGAGGGCCAATACCAAGACAATGGTCTGGCAAGGGTACTGACATTCGACCAATTGGTGGCTCCCGAAGAGAGTTGCTTCTTCAATTGGAGCAAGCCCTTTGTACAATTGGAAACCACTCGCGGATGTTTCAATACTTGCGCCTTTTGTGTAAGTGGAGGCGAGAAACCGGTCCGTACCCTTTCCATCGATGCCATCCGCCAACGATTACAGACAATCCATCGTCACGGCATTCAGAATGTCCGTGTGCTGGACCGTACGTTCAATTTCAATCCTCGAAGAGCCAAAGAGCTTCTGAATCTCTTCTTGGAATTTCACCCGCATATCCGTTTCCACTTGGAAATCCATCCCGCATTGCTTTCTGAAGAGCTGAAAAGTGAATTGCAGAAACTTCCTAAAGGATTACTGCACCTGGAAGCAGGCATACAAAGTCTTCGTGAACCTGTATTGGAGAAATGCCGCCGTTTGGGAAAGTTAAGCGATGCCCTTGAAGGACTGAAGTTCCTATGTTCACTCGACAATATGGAAACCCATGCCGATCTAATTGCCGGTCTTCCACTTTATCGTTTGAATGAAATCTTCGAGGATATTCTTAGCTTGGCCGAATACCAAGCCGGAGAAATCCAATTGGAGTCACTCAAACTTCTTCCGGGTACCGAAATGCGTCGTAGAGCCGAAGAATTGGGCATCCGTTATTCACCATTGCCTCCTTACGAGGTATTGCAGACCCATGAGATTACCACCGATGAGTTACAAGTGGCCCGACGCTTGTCTCGCTTGCTCGATGCTTTCTACAACACACCGGCTTGGCAAGCTCTGACCCGAGAACTGATATTGAAAGAAAAAGGATTCCTGTCCCATTTCTTGGATTGCTTGACCGAGGCCAATCTCATCGACCAGCCCATGAGTCTGGAAAAACGTGGACTTGTCCTCTATCAATTTATCAAAGAACATTATCCGTCCTACCTTACCGAAGCCAGCATCGCTTGGATAGAAGCGGGCATGTCCTTGAAAAAGCAACCAGCCGAACGGGTAAAAACGAAGCATCAAACACCTCCCGAACATTGGGAAGTGCTTCAAGGCAACTATCACGAGCGGCTCAAACTCTGTTTCTTGCCTACCGATACGGAAGGTCTCCACGGCTATTGGTTCGGGTTCGAAACGGAAATTCAAAAGCTAACTCCTGTATTGAAAGCTAAATCTTAATCACCATGACAGAAATAATCGAAATCCAAACGTATTCTCCGGAATACCATGAAGCCATGCAACGCTTCCTTGACCAACTGACATCGAATCCGATGACCTTAACCGAAGAAATGTTCAAAGAGCTATTAGCCTCATCGAACAGTCATCTGTTCTTCCTGATGAAAGACGAACAGATAGCCGGAATGCTCACCGTAGGCATCTACTACAGTCCTACCGGCGGTAAAGCCTGGATAGAAGATGTTGTGGTAGACGAAGCCTTCCGTGGACAAGGCCTCAGCAAACTGCTGGTAGCCCATGCCATCGAATTCACCAAGTCCAAACATGTACCTTCCTTGATGCTCACTTCCAACCCGAAGCGAATAGCCGCCAACAAGCTTTATCAAGCCATGGGATTCAACCGGAAGGAAACCAATGTCTATCGAATGAAATTCTAAAATTCCAGCTTATGAAGAAACACATTTTGACAAGCTTGCTTGCCATGATGACCTTATCCATGGGAGCACAATCTTTCCAAGAATGGAAAGACCCGAAAGTAAATGCCGTCAACCGTGCCCCGATGCACGCCAATTACTTTGCGTACGAATCGGCCGATGCAGCCAAGAAGGGTGTCAAGGAAAACTCTACCCACTTCATGACTTTGAACGGCACTTGGAAGTTCAATTGGGTGAAGGATGCCGATTCCCGTCCGACTGATTTCTGGAAAGTCGGCTTCAACGACAAGGGATGGAATGACATTCCTGTTCCTGGTGTATGGGAACTTCATGGCTATGGTGACCCGATCTATGTAAATACCGGTTATGCCTGGCGTAATCAATTCAAGAACAATCCTCCTTACGTACCTACCGAAGAAAACCATGTCGGTTCTTATCGTCGCGAAATCACAGTGCCAGCTTCCTGGAAAGGAAAGGACATCATCGCTCACTTCGGTTCCGTCACCTCCAATATGTATTTGTGGGTAAACGGCAAGTATGTAGGTTATAGCGAAGATAGCAAACTGGAAGCCGAATTCAACTTGACCCCTTACTTGAAACCTGGCCAAAAGAACCTGATAGCTTTCCAAGTGTTCCGTTGGTGTGACGGTACTTATTTGGAAGACCAGGACTTCTTCCGTTATAGCGGCGTAGGTCGTGATTGCTATCTCTATGCCCGAGATAAGAAACGCATCGAAGACATCCGTGTAACACCGGATTTGGATGCCAACTACAAGAACGGTTCTTTGAACATCGCCCTCAGCCTGAAAGGTAGTGGCAAAGTCAACCTGACCTTAAAGGATGCAGCCGGCAAAGAAGTAGCAACCGCACAAGCCACTCAGGGAAAAGCAACCATCGAAGTGGATAATCCACATAAGTGGACAGCCGAGACACCTTATTTATATACCCTCTATGCATCTATGGAAGGTAGCAACGAAGTGATTCCGATAAAGGTCGGCTTCCGCAAGGTGGAATTGAAGAATGCCCAAGTATTGGTTAACGGTCAACCGGTTCTTTTCAAAGGTGCCAACCGCCACGAAATGGATCCGGACGGCGGTTATGTCATCTCAAGAGAACGCATGATTCAGGATATTCAGGTGATGAAGCAATTCAACTTGAACGCCGTACGTACTTGCCACTATCCGGACAATAATTATTGGTACGAACTCTGCGACCAATATGGTATCTATGTGGTGGCCGAAGCCAACATCGAAAGCCATGGCATGGGCTATGACGAAGAAACCTTGGCCAAGAATCCGGATTATGCATTGGCGCACATGGAACGTAATCAACGCAATGTCCAACGTAGCTTCAACCACCCAAGTGTTCTCATTTGGTCACTCGGTAACGAAGCAGGCTATGGACCGAACTTCGAAAAGGCTTACGATTGGATTAAGGCGGAAGACCCAAGCCGCTTGGTACAATACGAACAAGCCGGAAGAACTGGAAAGACAGATATCTATTGCCCGATGTATTTGGGTTATGACAGATGCGAGGAATACAGCAAGGACGATCAATACCAAAAACCGCTTATCCAATGCGAATATGCTCATGCCATGGGTAACTCAGAAGGTGGTTTCAAGGAGTATTGGGACATCATCCGCAAGTATCCGAAGTATCAAGGTGGATTCATTTGGGATTTTGTAGACCAATCGGTTCGTTGGACCGGCAAGAACGGAAAGATGATTTATGCATACGGCGGTGATTTCAACCGTTTCGATGCCTCGGACATCAACTTCTGCGACAATGGTTTGATTAGTCCGGATCGTATACCAAATCCACACATGTACGAAGTGGGTTATTTCTACCAGGATATCTGGACCAGTCCGGCCGATATCAAGAATGGTGAGATCAGCATCTTCAACGAATATTTCTTCCGTGACTTGTCGGCATATTACATGGAATGGCAGGTACTGAAAGGCGGAAAGATAATGCGTAGCGGAAGAGTAGAAGACTTGAACGTCGCTCCTCAACAAACCGCCAAGATTCAATTGCCTATCGGCAAGACTTGCCAATGCTCCGAATGGTTGCTTAATGTGGCTTATAAACTAAAGAATACCGAAGGCTTGCTTCCAGCCGGACATACCGTTGCCAAGCAACAACTTGTACTCAATCCGTACAAAGCTCCTAGTATGGAACTGAAGAACCAAGGCAAGAGCAATTGGGAAGTAGTAGCTCCTAACTTGAAAGAAAACGACGAACGTTACCTCATCGTCAATGGTGAAAACTTCCGCATCGAATTCGACAAGTTGAACGGTTACATGAGCAAGTACCAAGTAAACGGTTTGGACATGATGAAGGAAGGTAGCTACTTGAAACCAAACTTCTGGCGTGCCCCGACCGACAACGACTTTGGCGCTTACTTGCAAAGAAAATACGCTGTTTGGAAGAACCCGAACATCAAGTTGGTTTCTTTGCAACAACGCATTGCCAACCAACAAGCCATCATCGAAGCAGCCTACGAACTTCCGGAAGTATCGGCGAAATTGAATTTGACTTATGTCATCAACAACGAGGGTACCTTGAAGGTCACTCAAAAGATGACCGCCGACAAGAGCGCCAAGGTAGCCAACATGTTCCGTTTCGGCATGCAGATGCAAATGCCTCGTAGCTTCGACCAGGTAGCGTATTACGGTCGTGGTCCGGTAGAGAACTACATAGACCGAAAGGCCAATGCCGACTTGGGCATCTATCGCCAGTCGGTAGCCGAACAGTTCTATTCCTACATCCGTCCACAAGAAACCGGAACCAAGAGTGACCTCCGTTGGTGGAAAACTCTCAATGCAGCTGGCCGTGGTATCCAAGTAGTAGCCGCTGAACCATTCTCGGCATCGGCACTCCACTACACCATCGAGTCGTTGGACGAAGGTACTCACAAGCAACAAGGCCATTCTCCGGAAGTGGAAGAAGCCGACTTAACCAACTTCTGCTTCGACTTGATTCAAGCCGGTTTAGGTTGTGAAGACAGTTGGGGACGCATCGCCCGTCCGGAATACCAAGTTCCTTACGGTGATTATGAATTTACTTTCATCATCCAACCGATGTAAGATAATTATCAAAAAGTAATGTCATTTAGAGCGAAGCGAAGGATCTCGATATCATCCACTTAATGTATTCGAGATTCTTCGCTTCGCTCTGAATGGCAATGGGGATTACCCAAACTTACTTGAAAAGTTTTGGAGTAAATTCAGACAAATAGATACGCCAGTTTCTCCAGATATGACCATCCTCATTTTCAAAATACTCATATGGATAGCCCTTTTCATCCAATAACTTCCGATACTCCACATTTGCCTTGTAAAGGAAATCGGTCTTACCGATAGCAATCCAATAAAGCGCCGGCTTCTTGGCAAACTGAGTAGCCAACTTTCCTTCCATGTTTTCATAGATAGGCGAAGTAGCATTCTTACCCGGCATGATAGCAGCCGAGAACAAACCGACATAATTGAACATATCCGGATATTGCTTGGAAATGTGCAAGGAATGGAAACCGCCCATCGACAAACCGGCAATGGCACGGTTCTTCTTGTTGGCCTTAGTCCGATAATGCTTGTCAATGAACTTCACCACTTCCGGGAAATGGGTTTCGAACGAACCTTCCATGGTCTTCGGCAACTGGAATGTAGGGGGTACATATCCCAACGATGATTCTCCCGGTGCAGCCTCCAAAGCGATATTACCATTCGTCATTACCACAATCATCGGTTCCGCCTTACCTTGTGCTATCAAGTTGTCGAGGATTTGAGTGGCACGTCCCAATTCACTCCATGCATTTTCGTCACCACCCATACCATGCAACAAGTAGAATACGGGATAACGCTTACCGCTTGTTTCATATCCAGCCGGAGTATAAACAGTCAGTCGGCGATCGAAACCGGCCGTAGGACCATCATACCATACCTTCGATACGGTACCATGAGGAACGTCGTTCACCTTATATAAATCGGCTCGTTCACCACCGATGATAAATACATTGGTCACCGTAGCCACATCACGTATCATGTACACATTGCTCGGGTCATTGATTTTCAGTCCATCTACTAAGAAAGTATAGCCATAAAGTTCCGGCTTCAATGGCTCTGGAGTGGTATACTCCCACACCCCTTCCTTGTTTTCTACCAAGTCGGCTACCCCCTTTGCTATACAGTCGCCCATCACTTGTACCTTTACCGCTTTCGGAGCACGAAGACGGAAAGTCACCGTATTGTTCTCATGAATTTCAGGAGAAACCACTGGAGCATTTCCCCACAAAGCTTGTTGAGCCAATGCAACTACAGGCATCAGCCATGCCATCATACAGATAGCAACAAATGTTTTGATTGTGTTTTTCATAGGCATTATATAATCAAAAAATTACTTCAAGTCCATCATAAGCCGCTTTAAGAGGATATGGCAAAGCAACATCCAGTCCAGCTTGCGTACCATGCAAGGTACATGCCATATGAGTCAGGTACACAGGCTGAACGGCAACCGGAAGGTAACGCCTGGTCTTTTGGAGCACCTCGACCACACGATGCACCATGCCTACACTGAAATGAGCGAAAATCCGAAAGTCATTGTCATAGTCCATCCCATGGTGGCCTCCATGACGAAAACGATACTTTCAGAAAGTCTCTTCTATCCATGTATATTTCTTTTTACATTTTGCAATATTCGTAAAAATCCAAGACTTATGCAAAAAATCATCCGATTTTATTGTATCTACGCGATTCAAAACCTTAAGCAATAATCCCCCTCAAAAAAAATTCCACCATAACACCGTAGCGTTATGGTGGTTTTTCTTCTTTTCCTAAGCCGAGGGTCATTCACGTATCCATTTTCTTTTAATGTTCTGAAATGATGAGACCTGAAACGAAAATCAAAGCAATGCAATCAAATCAAGAGTCTTCAAACCATAATCATTAATCGAAAGGGAAATCCGAGCTTCCTTTCATGTCTAATTCCCACTTTCCCCTCGTTTTAAAAAGACCTCTTAGTCCGGAATCGAACCGGACACTGCCAGTTGAAGGAGTCGAACCTCCATAGATAAAACAGTAATGTATATCTATTCCCATCGATAACTTCATCAGGTCTAGTGTGGTAGTGCAAATATACTCACTTTCTTCTTACTAACCAAATGTAACGACGTTTTTTCTGTTTTTATTTATTTTCCGTCAGCGTATCGAATTCCAAACCGCTTGTTGCTTCTATCTTGGCAAGCTGTTTGTACACACCCAGCCATTGATAAGTAGCCCCATTAATCCAACGAGCACGTTGATAGTTCTTTATCAATCGGATGCCAGTCGATTGAATCGCTTCCTCATGGAAAAACAAAGGCTTCTCTTTCCACTGACCATTTTCCTGTACCAATCCTTCCTTTAGGATAGAACCCATCGGACGAGCGGGCACCTTATCCACCTGAACCTGCCCGTCCTTTTCATTCCAAAGATAACAAGGCATCTTCCCTCTTCGAAGAATCATTTCTCGTCCTCCCAAGATAAATGGATTCTTGGAATCAGCCTTCATACGTTGAGGGACAAACGGAATCCAATTCAATGGAACTTTGGACTGAAGCAAATAACGATAAGCCGCTTTAGCTTCTTCTTCTCTCACTTCCGGGACCTGTCCTTGACTGAGTACAACGGTTTTTGGCGCAGGTTTCGGATGATTCGCTTCATACAATCCATCCACGAATTCAGTCAATTTGGCTGCACACATACCTGCATCCAAAGTTAAACCGCATCCATCGGAAACTTTTTCTTCTACTCCCCATACCATATTAGACATTTCATCACGAAGCATCTTTACCTCCTCTATAGGCTTTCCTTCCAATGTATTAGCCAATTGAGGCGCATAATACAAACCATCCATTGGAGTTTTCTTCGGATCATCAAGTTGGGTATTGGTAAAAAGCTGCCATCTTTCTTCCGTAGCTTTTACTTTATCTTTTTTACCGGCTCTATCATTACCATCAATCGTAATCTCATCACCAAACGTATCGATTACCTTGATAGAATCCAACTGAATATACTTTCCAATTTCTGTATCCAACGGGAAAAGCATCCAGTCATTGGAAAACATAGTAGCATATTTCATCATGGCAATATGACCACTGGATTGCTGCTGCAAGCTATTCCCCATAAAGACTTTGCGATCCTCGATTTCCCACAATCTTCGGTTAGGGGCAGCAGCAAAACGAGCCAATGTAGGAAGTGACATAACATCCCGTTCGATTGTTTTTGAATTTCCTTTTTTCCTGGTAGCCTTATAATCCATCGAATACCATGACAAACGCCCACCTTGATAACGATCTCCTTCTAATTCATTATTGCCGACTTCAGCCGACAACTGATAACAAAGATCTCTTTGTTGCCAATACGGGCTAACCGAATCCGCTGGAAAATATTTCTTCTCAAACCAAGTTACAT
>SUXY01000041.1 GCA_015060705.1 Bacteroides sp.
TTGCTCTTCTTCAGCTCCGTCCTCAGATTGCGATTGAATGCTCCCAAACGGAAGACGATGTAACACTTCTCCAACAAGTCGATATACTTCTCCACCGTCTTGCTATCCGACCCTACAATAAGGTAAAAAAACGCCTAATCCAAAAAATTATATAGATTTTTCGGATTACAATCCAAAAAGTTAGTGCGATTTTTCGGATTAGACATAAGTTAGAAGCCTTACTTTGTCAGTTACTATACCCGACGAATAGAACTTTACAAGGCATTGGGAGGAGGTGCGTTATAAAGTTTTGTTTCGATTTTGAACATTTTCCTTCAGTTTTAAAGATTCCCTACTTCGGTTATTATTGGGAACTTTGCAAAATATTATCATAATGAGGGAAAAATGAAAATTAGAAGTATTTTATTCATCGTATCCTTAGCGGTAAGTGAAGTGTGTTTGGCGCAAGTAGATACACTTTCACTCAAGCAATGTATAGCTCTGGGTATTGAAAACAATCTGTCCATCCATCAAAAGCAAGAAGATATACGCATTGCAAGGATTGGACAAAGTGAAAATCGTCTTAAACTGATTCCCAGGATTCAGGGATTTGCCAATTTCAACTATCATATCAATCCCGCCACTACTGTTTCGGACGGGACAAACATCAGCAAGCTATTGGACAAGGATATTCCTTATATGATAGGACGGGGATTGGATTACCAATCTTCAGCCGGGTTCCAGCTTTCGATGCCCCTTTACAACCAAACGCTTTATACAAGCATTCAGGTAGCCGATAAAATGAAAGAGATTAGCGAAGCATCCTACGAAAAAGCCAAGGAAGACTTGACTGTCGAGATTTCAAAGCTCTACTATTTAGCCCAAACCACTACCAAGCAGATAGAGTTGATAAGTTCCAACATAGGTCGCATGGAGTCGTTGAAAAGTATCACTACTGCATTTTACGAGAATGACATGGCACTTCAAATTGATGTTCAACGTGTAGAAATCAACCTTGAAAACCTGCGTACGGCACTAACCAATGCAGAAGCGATGTACGAGCAACAACTCAATCTATTGAGATATACATTGAATATAGCTCCAGATACACCTGTCGTATTATCCTCTCTTGATGCAGATATACACTTCGAAAGCGAACATCTCTTACGTGGTTTGTCGTCTGATTTGTACGAACTACGTTTGCTTGATATGGAAGCAGAGATACTGCAGAAGCAAAAGAAAATGACCAACCAAGGTTACATCCCGTCACTTTCGTTGGTAGGAGCTACCTCATGGACGGCATTCACGGATAAATTCAGTCATTATTTTCACACACATACTACAAACAAGTGGTATAATCACACTTATTTAGGATTGCAACTGAATGTTCCCATCTTCGATGGATTGGAAAAACGCAACAAGTCGCAAAAGCTGGCTGTCCAATACTCCAAGCTGCAGACAGCCATTACTGACACGAAGAAAGAATTGCAAACCCAATATAAGAATTCGTTGAATGACTGGTATAACAATGTGCGCAATGCGGAAAGACAACAAGACAACTATCGTTTGGCAGAAAATGTTTATCTGGTCACATCCGACCAATACAAAGAAGGAGTAGCATCCATGAGTGACTTGCTGCAAGATGAAATGCGTATGACTGAGGCACAAAATGGATATATCTCTGCACTCTATAAATACATGATTTCGGAGTTATCACTCTTGAAACTGACAGGACAATTAAACCTTTTAACCGAATAACAATAGATACAAAAGATAAGATGAAAAAAGAACAATTCAAATCAGGGAAAATGTTTACTGTCGTAGGCATTGTAATGTTATGTTGTGGTATTCTGTGGATTGGTTCATTATTTTGGAAACACTCTCTGTCCATAACCACCGACGATGCGCAAGTAGAACAATATTTATCGCCTATCAATGTCAAGGTACAAGGATACATTTCAGAGATTCGCTTTACCGAACATCAGTATGTTCACAAAGGTGATACATTGCTCATTATCGACAATCGCGAATACAAAATCCGTTTGATGGAAGCCGAAGCGATGCTGAAAGATGCTGAAGCCAACAAGAATGTCATCGGAGCTACACTCAACCGTACAGAGAATAGTGCACTGGTTTTTGATTCGTCCATTGCAGAAATAGAAGCCCGTATTGCCAAACTAAGGAAAGACAAGGCTCGTTATGAGAATCTGGTGGAACGCAATGCAGCCACTCCCATCCAATTGGAACAAGTTGAAACGGAGCTTATCGCCCTGGAAGCCAAGTTAGAATCGGTAAGACAACAGAAACGAACAGCCCATTCGTCCGTTGCCGAAGTGGTTACAAGACAAGAAACCGTTGAAGCTACCATCTTGAGAGCAACGGCAGCAGTTGATATGGCAAAGCTCAATCTGTCGTACACCGTCATTACAGCACCTTGTGATGGATGGCTGGGACGCCGTTCGTTGGAAGTAGGTCAACTTGTCAATGCCGGTCAGACCATCACCAACATTATGCCCGATGAGCAAAAATGGGTAATAGCCAACTATAAAGAAACGCAAATAAAAGATTTGGAAGTAGGCCAAAAAGTAAGAATTTCTGTTGATGCCTGGCCTGATAAAGTTTTTGAAGAAGTAATTACGCATATTTCAGCTGTTACCGGTTCGAAGTATTCCATGATTCCTACAGACAATTCGGCCGGCAACTTTGTGAAGATTCAGCAACGCATCCCTGTACGCATTGATTTCGTGGACATATCAAAAGAAGACAACACCAAACTGGCAGCAGGAATGATGGCGGTTGTCGAGACCATTAAATAGAGATACCGATGGCAACAGATATTGCACCGTTATTGCCCAATCAACCTCTATTATATGATTGGGTTCCCAAAGGTCTGGGGATATTGATACTTGCCTTGTTATTGTTTCCTATTATGCTTCTCAATGGAGCATATAGCAGTAATGCGGCAGAAATGGTGGCAGGCTTAGGGGTATTGTCAGAACACATCATGTATGCCACGTTTGTATCATCCATCGGTATGATGATGGCTGCACCCTACATCATGTCCGTATCAAGAGCATTCGGTCCACGGAGAATCTACATCATCGGGCTATCGGCCATGCTTTTGTTAAGTTTGTTGTGCGGTTATTCCCATTCAATCCTTCTTTTGACTGTCTGCAATTTTCTGACGGGCGTAGTCAGGGGATTTGTACTGTTCAACACCGTATTCTGCATTCTTAAACAAATAACGGGAGTTGACCCTCTTGTCACTATGGTCATTCCCCCAGATGCTACTCCCGAGGAAACCAGAGAGAAGAATAAGGGCAGAAGCCTGTTGCAGTGTGTGGCATTCTGTGGTTTTGTAACCATCAATCAGCTTGGAGCCTATTGGACGACAAAGATAGCGTATGAGTTCAGATGGCAATATTCATATTGGTTTATGGCAATCTTTGTTCTTGTAGGACTACTGTCGGTCTTATGTATAATGCGCCCCAATCACTCCCGCAAGAGAGAATGGAAGCATATTGAGTGGCCACCGTTTGTACAATGGATAAGTGTCTCATTGTTCTTTTTGTCATTGACTTATGTCTTTGTCTATGGGAAGACCTACGATTGGTTGGATGATAACCGGATAGTCCTTGCTGTGGGTTTAGGGCTCATTTCTCTCGGAACATTTGTTGTTCAGATGTCCAGCGGAAAGAGACTGATTGATCCCCGGATATTCGAGGCTAAAAGCGTTCGGGTGGTCATTGTATTTTTCACGTTGCTGATGGTGCTGAATGCTTCATCTGCACTCAATGCAGCATATATGGGAATAGCGATCAAAATGGATTCCGTGAAATCAGCCGTTGTCGGCAATTGGCAGATTTTGGGGTTCTTCATTGCGATGGTCATCAATTTTATCATGCTGAAACGGGATGTACATTCCAGATGGTTCATTGTCGGAGGATTATCCTTTATGACCTCATCAGTCATCTATATGTATTTCCATTATCAATCAATGGCGACCTATGAATCGATGATTCTGCCTACCGTTCTCCGTGCTACCGGTATGTATATGATATATGGTTATTGCAGTTCTTACGGAAGGAATGACATTGATGCCGGCAAACAGTTCTGCTCGTGGATTTTTGTGATGCTCATCTTCAGAGGGGTGGTAGGACCTGCCAGTGGAGCTGCTATATACAATAATGCCATCTATCATCGTTCCCAAAACCATATAGTCCATTTTATGCAGGAGAGCGACAAGAGCAATTCCTTGGTCTCCCTGGAGTTTGAGAACACCCATCGAAGGGCCATGATGCAAGGAAAAAGTTATGAAGAGGCGACACAGATGGCATCGACTACCCTAAAAGGAGCCATCCAACGGCAAGCCATGCTTGTAACATTGAAGGAGATTACGGGATATACCATTTATGCCGGTATGGTATTCATATTGTTGGCACTCTTCTACCCCTACGAAAAACGTGGGGCTGATATACCGGCCACTCCTCATTGGCATTAACTTAGATTTTCCAACATACATATAAAAATTATAACGATGGTAAAACGATATATCTATCTTCTGATTTCTTTGTTTGTCATTGCATTCGGAGTTGCACTGATAACAAAGGCATCATTGGGCACTTCTCCCATTGCAAGTGTTCCTTATGTTTTGAGCTTATGTACTTCGATGACAATGGGACAATATATGGTCGCGATGAACTTGCTTTGTCTGTCGGTCGAGGCATTGCTCATGAACAAGAAGCAAATTCAAGACATGAAATATGAACTGATGTTACAAATCCCGACAGGGGTCTTATTCGGTTACTTCATTGACTTGTCTTTCCCGCTTCTCTCCTGGTTCATTCCACTCGATTATCTTTACAGTATAGCAGGGTTGATTCTGGGCTGTATCATTATGGCCACAGGTATAGCGATGGAAGTACAAGCCAATGTAGCCATGATGCCGGCTGACTATGTAATCAGACTTTTATCGGCTCGGATGAATCAGGAATTCGGGAGTATCAAGCTATGCTTCGATGTATCATTAGTGGTTATTGCATGCACAATTTCATTCATAGGGACAGGACATATAGAAGGTGTACGCGAAGGAACGGTGATAGGGGCAATCATAGTCGGCCCGTTGGTACGATTGACTCATAAATACCTGAGGTTCATGGGAAATGGACTTGATGACAGTTCTGGTCATATAATGTCAGAGACAACACAAGCCAGTTATCCCAGAATCATCACCATCACCCGCGAATATGGTAGTGGTGGCAGAGAGATAGGCCGTGAATTGGCCAAAGCTCTAAGAATTCCGCTTTATGACAAGGAACTCATCCGGATTGCTGCTGAAGAAAGCAACCTCTCGTCTCAATTCATTGAAAGCAATGAACAATCATTGGGAGCCAAGAATTTATTGGATTTCATATTCTCGGATTATGCTGTTCCCATCGAAAAGAGTTTGTCTCCTTCGGATATATTGTTTGTCACGCAAAGCAGAATTATACGGGAGTTGGCTCAAAGGGAATCATGTATCATTCTTGGCAGATGCTCCGATTATGTATTGAAAGACTGGCCGAAAGAGTCCATTATCCGTGTCTTTTGCTACACCGACATCGAAGATGCCATGCATCGTTGCAAAGACGTGTACCAAATGAAATCGGATGATATCAGGAGTGAAATAGAGCACCTGAACGAAGCACGCATCAACCATTATCAGTTCTATACGGGCAACCAATGGGGAAATCCGCATCGGTATGATTTAATGATAAATACCGGTAGCGTAGGAATAAGCCATGCGGTGCAAACCATTTCAGTTTTGTATCATATAGGTTGATTTACCTGCAAGTCCACTAAAAGTCAACTGCTCCTATATTGTTTGGGAGAGATGCCCGTTTCTCTTTTGAAGTACATCGAGAAAAAAGAAGAAGTTGGGAAATTCATCTCCTCGGCTATCTGCTGGATGGTGTTTTTAGTGGATTTCAAGCGTACTTTAATCGCTTGGATAACAATATCCGTAATGATGTCAGAAGCATTTTTTCCTTTCAACTCCTTACAGATGGAATTAAGGTAATAAGGCGTTATGCATAATTGGTCGGCATAATAAGCGACAGTCCGATGGTTGGTATGTTGCATGAGTACCAATGAAGTGAAAGCCAATAGAATCTCTTCCTTACGGCTGATGGCAACGCCTCGTATGTCATCGGTATGTGAATCGTAAAGTTTACACACTCCACAAACATACGACACCAATAAATTCTGTATCATCAAAGAATTGCCTTGTTGATTCTTGGCACGATAATAAATCGATTGGAATGATTGATGAAACTCCCGTAAAAGATAGACTTCATCGTCCGTCAGTTGAAGTACCGGAAGACGGATACATGAACCTAATCTTGAAAGGAATTCCCGAATAACATCCGCATTAATGATGGTTTGAGGAGTAAAGGCAAGGATTCTACAACTGAAATCTTGCGAGAGAGCTTTCAATTGTATGATGTTATGTGGAAGAATTGTCGCGAATGAATTTGTATTCAATGAATATTCTGATGTATTGATTGAGATGGTTGCCGTTCCTGAAGCTATCATCATAAACATACCGCAATCCACAGTTGCAGGAGACAAAAATTTGCCAACCTCCTCTCTTGAATCCCCATACAGAAGTATTACATTTTGCGAAGGGCAAACGTTTACTGTTTTAGTGGAATGTTCATGTGTCATATCAAAGTGTATCAAGACGAACCAACGAAATACGATCAATCATTGTGCAAATATACACAAAAATCACCGATTTCCATGATATTTGTGAAAATACATACGGGCATGTCGCCATTGCAGTATCGGTATAATATGAACAAGATTCTGCCTTCAGCCTTCAGACTCCTTACACTTCAACGAGTTCCGCTGAAGGCAGTTCTTTTTTGTCTTCATTCTGCCTTCAGCTTGTCTTCAACGGCCCTACTCCATTTCCCTTTTTGAAAATTTCTCCTTTGGGCATACCATAAACCACAAGATGATAGAGAACCATCGTGTACGATGCACTATCCGTTCTATGAAAGTTCTGCTCATATTAAGTGTATTACTAAATTGATACGGTTGTATCATTCAATTAATACAATAGTCTCAATTTAGTAATACATGTATATCATTCTAATGATATAATGCTTATAAGCGAATCTTTCATTGAATGGATATAAGAGTTCCAAGCAAAAAATAGGCTATTTTGCACTAGCTCAGTTTCTGACATAAAACACTTGACAACAGGGGATTAGATGTATTACATTTGCAACAGAAAACCCTTTAAAACTATCCAAAATATGATTCGAAAAATGATGATTTTCCTGAAGAAATGGTGGTCGATGAGACACCTTGAACAAACACAAGTGAAGGACGAAGTTTGTGTAGAAACACGGACAAAAGCATCTCCGGCAAACGAAACGAAACTACTCTCGACAAAGCTGGAAAGATTCCTCAAGAAGAACTATGAGTTCCACTACAATGTGCTGACGGAACAGGCGGAAGTACGTGCCACAGGCGAACAGAAGTTCCGTCCCGTCACCCAACGAGTGGCAAATACCCTTTGTCTGGAAGCCCAAGAACAGGGCATTCCTTGTTGGGACAAGGACGTATTCCGTCTGCTCAACTCCGAACGTCTCACCGACTATCATCCCCTCCTTACTTATATGGCAGAGCTTCCGACGTGGGACGGCATCGACCGTGTCACTCCCCTCGCCCATCGCGTCTCCACGAAAGCGGTATGGGTGAACGGTTTCCGCCGTTGGATGTTGGGCGTAGCTGCCCAATGGTCGGGACAGATGGACCGTTGTGCCAATGCCTTGGCTCCGATGCTTATCAGCACCCGTCAAGGGATGGGGAAATCTACGTTTTGTCGTCAGCTCGTGCCGGAATCATTGGCGAATTATTATACGGACAGCTTCGACCTGACCGCCCAGACGAGTTGCGAGCAGAAGCTTTCGCTCTTCGGCCTCATCAACCTGGACGAACACATTTGAAAATACTTGTAGAGATAAAAACATTACTATATAGCATAACATATCATACACAGTAGGCATAGATACCAAACAAAAAAGCGTCCTCTATAATAGAGAACGCTCCACAGAATCGCAACCAATTAAAGACTTAACATTTCCCTAAGTTCTGTTGTGTCTTTCCCTGTAATAATAGATAGGTCAGACAACATACTAGCAATTTTGCGAGCTTTACCCTCCGATGTCAGCATCCCAGATATTTTTGAAAGGTTCTCTGACCAGAGTTTATAAACTCTACTTCGATACGCTAATCTTTCACCTAGGTTTGATAAGTCCGCACAGTCTTTTATTGAACTACCAAAAATGGCAAATGATTCATTAGGCTTCATCTTTAACAAATCCACCAAAGTAAACTGCATTTGACTACCATTCTGTAAAGTCACAGAGCAACACAAATTATCTTCCATATTATATGATTTTAATTGTTAAACATTCGATTCAAGCAGATTCAATAATCCTAAGTTCTTTAATCGAAGTTCGTCTGTGACCATAAAAAAAAGAGGCAACCGAAGTTGCCTCCCAAACAAAAGCGATAGTTACTTATCTTTTTCTTCAACTACTTCTGCATCTGGAATATCATCCCCCGATGCTTTAGTAATTCCCATGCCAAGAGCTTTTAATTGCTCTTCGCTCAAGAATTGCTTATAGACATTTTGGTTAGCCAAAAAGTCTTCCAGAATAACTTGGGCTTTCAATGTTGCCAAATTGCCTTTCCATGCTTCCATGGCAGCAAGTTGTTCATCGATACGCTTCAACATCTGGTCTTTAGTAGCACGAAGTGGAAACTGACGACCATAAGCCGAAATTTGCACTTCCTTGCTAGAAGTTGTTAAATCATAAACACTTGCGAAAGTGTTAATACTCTTGTTTGTTCCGAAAGTTACGTTAGATACAAAATTCTTCATAATTGTAAGATTTTATAAATTAGACAATAAAAATAATTCAGCAGATTATTTACCTTAGTAACAGGGCGATAACCCTAAGTGCATAAACAAATCTATTGTCTCGTAAATTTCGGCTGCAAAGATACGACTATTTCTGATAGCCACAAAAAAAAGCGTCCATTAAATGAACGCTTTTCCAGAAATGGCATGTTAAAGAGCAGATAAAGATTGATATATCTGACAATTTTCCATTATTACATCACGAAGAACTTCCAGATTTCAGCTGTTGCTTATTACATTTTTTAGCTGCAATGAGCTTTTCTACATTATCCAATAAGTTTTTGTCACATTTCATAATGTTCATACCATTTCTTGATGCACTTCTTTTCTTAGCCATAATTATACAGATTAAAAAGTTAATAATAAAATCATTTGTGAGGCTTCCAAAGAAGCCCTAAGACACATAGATTTATCATTCGTGCATCTGGGCAACAAAGTTATAACAATATAAGAAACTGACAAAAGAGAGTACAGGAAATCACACCGTCAATCTGAATAACTCAAAAATCTCCGACAATCCACCATATTTATACATATTATAGGATATACTATAATAAATACGACACCACCTGTAAAAATCGTAATCGCTATAAATCCCCCCGATATGAGCATCTGGAAAAAGTAAAAAGAGAGTCGATCGAGAATATACAGCTACCTCCTATATAAAAGCCCCCTCCCTCTAAAAAATCGAGCAACAAAATATATGCAGAGTGATTTAAACGGTAGTTCACCTAGCAGGTTTCCCCTCCCTGCTAGGCTTTTTGGAAAAGCATGCTTTTTCAAAAATATAAAATAGTCAAATGTAAAGAGCCGGTATTAAACTAGTAATTATATAAGTAATTTAAGAAATATAATACTGACTATCAATCAATTATTAACCATTTAATCATTTTTATTATGAACGAAATTATCATGATGCCTACAATGGCAAAGAGATTCAATTTGGGAGAATACGCAGAAGAAGCTGTAATCGTTGAAGATACTATCATCCGCACTCCAAGCCATTTACATTTCATTGAGGCCAACACTAGTGAAGTAACTTTGCAACACTTACGCAATGATTGCATCACTCCTGTTTTTGCTAAAGATAACGAGCTTACTCTTAATCATGCGTTGGTCATTGAGACCGTACAAGAAGCCGCACAAGACTTTTTCAGAGGTGAAATCGTTGATGATGCAGCTATCAGAGTAAGTCACACTATTAAGGGTCGCATTCCAGAGGCAATCCATAAACCTGCTAATCAGTTGTTGGAATCAGACAAGACGATTTACTATGAACGCTGTGCTTTTAGCATTGATGTTCCTTCCATTTGGCAAGAAGTAAACGGCAATCGTCTAAACTTGTCTATCGTTGGTGTTCGTGCATACAATCACACAAATTTGATGAGTAAGAAAGTTCCAGAAGCCATAAGGCTAGGAATCGGCTTCAAGAACCAAGTTTGCTGTAACATGTGCATCTTTACGGACGGTTACAAGGATGATTTGAAAGTTTCAAATACAAGTGAGCTTTATAAAGCTGCATTGGAGTTGTTCAACAACTTCAATACTGCAAAGCAAATCCACCTGATGCAACAATTAGGCGGCACAACAATGAGCCAACATACTTTTTGCCAAATATTGGGAAAGGCTAGGCTTTATCAATGCTTGTCTACTAATGCACAGAAGCGTTTGCCAAGAATGTTGCTGACTGATACGCAGATTAACACGGTCGCAAAGTCCTACATTACTGATGAGAACTTCGGAGCTAATGGTGCAGAGCTTAATATGTGGCAATTTTATAATTTGCTCACAGGTGCAAACAAGTCAAGCTATATTGATAGCTTCTTAGACAGAAGTCTGAACGCAAGCGAGTTGGCATTAGGAATCAATGCAGCTTTGCATGGCGATGAGAAATATAAATGGTTCATTGATTAAATGGACTGATATTGATTGAGAGAGAGGAAGGGCATCTACTTCGGTAGGTGTCCTTTTCTTGTTTATCAACCATTACAACTTATTAAATATGAAAGCAAATTATTTGATTTTACTTGATTGCTCCGTAGGCGAGCTAATTAAGATACGATTAACAGAACAGGAAAAGATAGAATCTGAGGAATACAGAGACTTTGAAGAATTTATCTGCACATTAGAAGATAAGTACGATTTCAAACTATCTAATTGTTCTTGGATGTGCTGTGAGATATTGAGTGAACGCAGCTATTCCAACTAAAATCGTACACTTCTGCCATTTGTGAACATATCTATGATTATCAGCACTTTATAAAGTTGATGATTTTGGATATGTTCACTTCTATTTATTAACTACTAAAAACGAACATTTATGAGCTTGAAATACTCCAATACGACCGCAGATTATCTGGTCTGGTCAGATGCAATGAATCTTATCCGAAAATTGGCGAAAGATAATAACTACAAAATGTCGCTTCTTGTAGCACTTGGTTGTTTTACAGGATTGCGAATATCTGATATTCTCGCTTTGAGGTGGAATCAGATACTTAGTGTTTCCGAATTTACCATAATCGAGAAGAAGACAGGTAAGAAAAGAACACTAAGGCTGAATCCGCAATTACAGGAACATATACAGGAATGTTACGAACACATCAAGCCTATCGGAGTGAAAGCCCCGATTTTGGTAAGTCAGAAAGGAACTATCTTCACTATCCAAACTATTAACAGGATATTGAAGGACATTAAGAAGAAGTACAAGGTCAAGATTAAGAATTTCTCTTGCCATTCGTTACGAAAAACATTTGGCAGACAGGTTTACAATATGAATGATAGTAGTTCTGAGTTGGCATTAGTTAAACTCATGGAGCTATTTAATCATAGTTCCATTGCCATAACTAAACGATACTTGGGACTTCGACAGGAAGAAATACTGCAAACATACGATTGTTTGACTTTCTAAATTTAAGGTGGTTGAGTGATTTTTCATTCAACCGCCTATTATTATTCGAATATTAATTACTAAATTTGCACTATGTTTTATTATTACGGTAGAAAAAAACAATTAGCAAAATATTATCCAACTCCTGCGTTTGATACAATAATTGAACCATTTGCAGGAGCGGCTGCTTATTCTTTATACAAAAATAACTGGAGAAAGAAAGTAATTCTAATTGAAAAAGACCCCAAAGTCTTTGAAATATGGGATTGGTTGATAAATCACGCAACTGTTGAAGATATTAAAAATCTTCCAGAATTAAAAGTTGGTGATAGAAGTTCCGAGTTTCTACATATAATTCATGCTGCGACAAAAATGGCATTTCATTTTAAGACCATAAAAGTAACCCCTGTCTTAGAAAGAAATTGGGAGATAAGCAGAAGAGTTATGTTAGAAAACCTTTACAAAATTAAACATTGGGAAATTATTAACGGTGATTTTACAGAAGCCCCAGATGTAGAAGCCACATGGTTTATTGACCCACCTTATAAAGGAGATGCAGGAATGGGGTATCGTTTTGGCAGTAACACTATTAACTATCAAGCCTTAGCTTTATGGGCTAAGGCAAGAAGAGGTGAAGTAATTTTCTGTGAAGGAGCAGAAGGTGACTATTTGCCTTTTAAATCATTGGTAAACTTAAAAGGTGTTGCAGGTAAAGTAAGTAAGGAAGTTGTTTACTTGCAGAATTGCAGAAATTACATTTCAGAACCAATGTTGTTCTAAATTCAGTATTCTAAGATGTTTGAATTTCATCGTTGATTTTCAAAATCTTAGAATATTTGTTTATATAATCTTCCGAATTATATATAAGAATTAAGCCTTTACCCATTTTCGTTTTACCACATTCTTTCATCCCACAAACTTTGGTGTTTCTACCTGTAGTCCCAGAAATCTCACCCCAATCAGAAGCTGACAATTCACTAGAGAAAAATGCAGCTGTTAATGCAGGATACATAAAGCCATCTTTTTCATTGCAAAAATCCCAGACGATACATAATACATTATTTACTTCTCGATGATGTGCTTGCCATGTAACTGTTGATAATACACCAATCCTTTGTTGTCCACCTTTTAATTTAGTTCCTGTTGGCAAATTACCAACTGTCCCTTTCACTTCCAATCCATATGGATAATTTCTTAGTTGCTCTTCCGAAGCGGTTGCACCACTTGAAGGGATAATATCGGGATAACCCTTTTCAATCGGATTGACTATTGCACCTTCAATATTATTAGCTAATTGGGCACAGAATATAGCACCAACCATCGCCCCTGTTGTCTTAAAATCCAAACTCTTATACAAATGAGGAGGCAATGTCTGCAAAAAGTCATTTAATTCATTTGTGGCTTTCAATATCTGCTCTGTAGTCACCTTAAAGCCTAAATTAGCTTCAAATTCTTTTGTTATATATTCCATATTCATTCATTTTTTGCAAAGATACCAATAAAAGTTCATGAAAATATAAAAGTGAACATTATTTTGAAACAGAATATTATATCACATCGAAATCAAAGAATGAGAACTGATTATACCAAAGAACCGCTATATAAAGCAATAAATCAAGGATTTCATTAAATGTTAATACTTTATCCCCTAAAGTTCCAGATGTTAATTATTTCTTTTATACCTTTGTGATGAAAACATAAAAAAGAACAATATGAGAATATTGCATTTAATCGGTAACGGTTTCGACCTTAACCTTGGTTTAGAAACCTCGTATCTAAATTTCTATCTCCACTACATTTTAAAAGATGTAGAGAAGGAACACCTTAAACGACTTGTAGAAGATATATCTAAATATATCAACAAAAAGCCGTCAGACACTCAATGGGCAGATTTAGAAATTGGACTTGGTGATTATACCAAACAAATAAAGTCGGAAGATGAATTTCTAGACATTTATCAAGATATGAACCTTGAATTAAAGCAATTCATAAAGCAACAAGAAGAAAAGCTTGAAATAAAAGGTAGTGGTAAATTAAAAGATGATCTGATAAAACCTGCTAAGAATTTGCGGGAAAACGACAAGATTCTTTTGCAGAATTATTACAAACAATGGGGGAAAACAACGTGGTATGCTAATATCATAACCTTTAATTATACCAATACTATAGAAAAACTGTTGGATTATAAAGGTTCTAATGATTTTACATTAGGTCGCACACCCGTCAATAGCGGATATTCATGCTTGCTACAATCAGTCAAACACATACATGGTAATGTAGATGATAAATCAGTTCTTCTCGGAGTTGATAATTTGGAGCAAGTAAGAAATGAAAATTTAAGGAGCAGTGAGCTTGTTACAGATTTATTAGTAAAGCCCCAAAGTAATGAAGCGATTGGACGAATGATTGATAAGCAATGCGAAAAGCTTATTCAAGATGCTAATCTGATATGCCTTTTTGGCTTATCACTTGGAGATTCCGATAAGAAATGGTGGAATTTAATCGGTGAGCAGCTAAAAAAAGAAGGATGCAGATTGATATATTTTGTGAAAGGAGAAGATTATAACATGGTGCAGCTAATCCGTAAAAAAATAAATGAATCTAAAGATTTCCTACTTTCCAAAACCAATCTCACAGATGAAGAAAAATTAGCCGTTAAAGACAAAATATTTGTTGGATATAATTGCGAAAAAATGTTTAACCTCAAATAAATGAAAGAAGCCTGCCCAAATCTGGACAGGCTTTTCATTATAGAATAAGTTCTGTACTTTTCAGTTCATTGGCAATTTCCATCGCAACCATATTGATTCGAAGCACATCGTCTTCCGAAAAGCTGCTAGCCTTTCCCTCTGATGAGCGCTTACAAGTACGGTTTGCATACCAAATCCTCGGTTTTTTCAGCACTTCACCATAAATATAGGGCATACACATCATCTTAGCCAAAGTTTTCATCTGTTCGACAACTTTCTCACGCTCAGCACTATAAACTACCAAGTTGTTCAGAATTTCATCACCTAAGCGGTTCAGCCCATCGTTCAATAAGGATATGTCCTGTTCGTAGAACTCCTGCTTGCGACCTTTCACTTCGTAATGTCCAAGCTTCAAATTGAGCCATCCGTTGCTCTTTCCTATCACCGCCGAGAGTGCTACCGATTTCACTTTCTCCAATATAATAGGTAATCCTTTATAAATATTTATCTGCTTTCTTTCAATATCTTCTATATCGGATTCGAGAACGGAAGCATGTTCCTCGGAATACTCCTTTTCAAGTTTAGAGAGTAATTCCAACTCGATACGATAACGGTTGTCTAAAGGAGTTGTTTCATCCACACGTTCTTTCAGCTTTGATACTCTTCTTCGTACCCATTTATACTGAATGTCGTTTTCAATTACTGCCATATCGTTTTTGCAAACTTTTAATCAAATTTTTACCAATATTCCATTTCTTAAAATATCCCCAAATCTTCCCAATAGGCTTGACTTTGCTGGTCTATATCCAACCCATCATCATACTTCAAAATCTGCTCCTTATAAGCACATTTAGTTATATTCTTTTCGTCTTTGACATCTTCATATAATTCAAGATTACCTTCCACTACCAATAACAAGGATGAATCAACATATTGAACAACCATTTTTTCTTTTGTAATCAATATTGATTTGACTTGAAATTTATTATTTGAATTATAACTATCTATGATTGAATCATACAACAGTTCACTGTCACTGTCAATCATAATAGAGCTTTTAAATGAGATTTCATATGGAACATATTCTTCTCTAAACTCAAACATCACAGAGTCGGAGCTTTCAAATTTAAAGATACCTTCCTCAATAACAGTCCATCCCCAATGAGCAGTAAACAATTCATCAGAATCGACACAAATACCATTCTTAAATAATTGATACCTTTTATGCTCATCTAAACATAGTGAATTAAATATCTTTTTCATATCTTATATTTTTGCACAAAAATAAGCAATAAATAACAAAAAGCCCGTCCGAAGACAGGCTTTTAGTTCTAAAACGCTATGAGTGAAACCTCTTATTCTACTACCATTACACTTGGCAAGTAATTTTTCAAAATACTAAGAGGAATTGGTTGGTAGAAGTTTTCAGTTACTACCGTTTCTTTTATATCCGTAAGGGCATAAATTACTTCATCTTGTTCTTTACGCTTTCTCGGTTTGAGCTAGGCATTACCCTTTGAAGCTCCATTTTTTCTTTTTACTAATCTTTCCATAAAATCATGATTTTTAAAAGTTAAACTTAAATTTCTTATACTCAATACTACTCGTTGACCAGAGAAAATCAAAATAAAAATTGCGGAATTTTGAGCTATTGCCGAAATCGAATAACCATGTCGTTTTTCTTGCCATTTGTCGACAGCCGACCAGAAAATCCGACCAGAATTTGCCGATAAAATCAATGTCTAAAATTTGTTGTCGTAAAAGTTTGCAATCAAGTTTTTTCGATATATAATAGCTTGTCTGATGATTCAGATTGCCAGACCCGAAAAATTCGGGCAAAAATTCAAGATTTTTCGTGTAATCAAAAATTGCAAATTATTTCCTTATACATAGTTTCAAAAATTCTGATTACACACAAGAATACGCAGATAATCAATTATTTATTTTAAAATAAAACGCATAAAGAATTATGAGTGAATTAAAAATTAACAGTAACAACGGTTTTCTTCAATTGGAAGACCTACCACAAAACTGCATCTTTAATAAAGTAGTAACAGGATGCGGAGGAACAACAATAGCTTTGTTCAACAAACACAACTAGATTATTGCCGTACCAACAACAGAACTTATTACAAACAAAACAGGATTGAGTGAAGCAGGAGTAGCCATTATTACAGCTCCAGATAAGAAAACGGAGTAGTCAGTCTTTGGTTTGTTTGGCGAATTTAAAACAAGCGTAAAACATGAACTTAAAGATTATCTTTCACAACCAGGCACTAAAAAGATTCTCTGCACCTATGACAAAGTAAAATATTTGTAGGACTTCGTAGAACCGCAAGAATACCAGATTTTGATTGACGAATATCATTAGCTACTAAAGGCATATTCGTACCGTAGCAAGGCTGTAAACGGTGTTTTAGAGAACTTCCGAAAATTCAAGTCTTTCTGTTTCTTGTCGGCTACTCCAATATCGCCAGACTTTACACCGTCAGTTCTGGACGGAATAGAACAGATTGATGCAGTTTGGGAGAACACAGATACATTGATTGTGAAGCTAGAGCAGACTAATAACCCTTATGTTAAAGCTGCAAACATTATCAATGAGTACAAGACAAACGGATATTTAGAGATTAACGGTAAAAGGTCTTATGAAGCGTTCTTCTTTATCAATTCAGTTACGGACATTGCAGCCATTCTCAAACATTGCAATCTTAGTAATGATGAAGTGAAGATTGTTTGTGCAAGTGAGGATAAAAACCAAGCTAAACTATCGGGCTATACCATATCCAACAGTAGAGATGCCAATAAGAAATTTACATTCATTACTTCAAAATCATTTGAGGGTGCAGACTATTTTAGCGATACAGGCTTATGTTTTGTGGTCAGTAATTCCAGAAACAAAAATACGCTTCTTGATATATCCACAGACATTTATCAGATAGCGGGCAGAATCCGAACAGAAACAAATCCGTTTAGAAATACATTGGTACACATATTCAATACAACAGGTAAACGAAAACTCAATTTGGATATTACCTACGATGAATATAAAATCTCGATCCAGAACGAAATCGAATTGGCTACTAAGATAATCAATGCCGTGAATGAAGCCAATAATGGAAAAGGAATAGCAGAGAAGATGATTAAGAGCGAGTACATCATGAATGACGGAAACGGTAAATACCTGTTAAATGATATGGTGGTTAAGTTGGACTTGATGAACTTTAAGATAGAACAATAGATTTACAAAACAGGTGTGTAGCTCAAAAAGAACTACAACACCAATGGAATACTTACCACAGAAATCGATTATGAGAAGTTGGAAAACACCATTGATAAAGCTAGTAAGAAACTATCGTTCAAAGAAGCATATTTGAAATACTCCGAATTAAGAAAGGGGTTTGACTTCGGCAATCAAGCAACAGAAATCGCCAAAATACAACCGCTTGTTGTGGACGCATACAACAAACTCGGTGACGATATGGTCAGAAAGCTTCGGTACATTAAAAAGGATATTGAAAAGACTCTGATAAATAGCGATGATAGCAAATCACAGTTTGAAAAGGTCGGTGCTATACTAAAGAAATCAATCTTGTGCCCAACAGTGGAAACATGTCCCAGACTAAAACACTTGATTGATGAAGCCTATCGAGCAGTCGGAATAAAGAAAGAAGCGAAAGCGGCTGATATTACGAAATGGTTTGAGTGCAAGAAGACTAGCGAAAGAATAGAGGGTGTTACAACAGCAGTTTACAAAATATATACACCAAAACTAATGATTAAATATGATTAAATTGAATTACCAGACAGGAGACAGGGTAACTAACAAGGAATTGAAGGCTACCCTGCAAAGCCTATACGATGAACACGGAATCAAAGAGAAAGCGAAAGCTACTCACATTACCAGATACTATAAAGTAAAGAAATGTAAGATACGACTTGGAGATAAAAGAGTTGACGGATATGAAATTATGTCTGTTATCTGATATACTCCCACACATATTTTAGCTAACTTTGTCCTAAACAAATAATATGGGCATTATGGATAAGATAGAAAACTTGCAACAATTTGAAGAAGCTGTACAAAGAGTTGAAGAATTGCTTCCAATGATTAGTGATGATATGCCAACAGACGACCCCAATTATATTGAATTTGTTCGTCTGTCTAATATGGTGGCTGATTATGATGAAGTACATTTTTCACTTTGCAGAAGCTTTGATGAGGTTCTTGATGCTAAATATGGAAAAGTTGGTACACCGGAAAGAGAGCAGTTCCGTAAGGAAGTAGAAGCTTATCGTCAAACCATTGAAGAAGTAGATAAGAAACTCGGACTTGAAAAATTAGAGACAGAAGAACAATACGAATGGGCTATAAATAGAATTGAAGAATTACGACCTATCATTACTAATGATACTCCATGCTATGACCATAATAGTGTTGAAAAAGAACTTCTTTCTTTTATGATTATGGACTATGAAGAAGAACATTACTAAATAACAGGTGAAGATATGTTCAATACGGTAGATGATTTAAGAAATAGTAGGAAAATCATTCGTGACTTTTGGAGAAAGTACATTGATATAGGCGAATCTCTTTCAGTACAGGATATATTTATCATATCTATATTGAACAGAATGGCTGAAATCAATGATGCTTTTAATGAGCTAACAAAACCAGACAACTATAACTATCTGGGTGCAGCTCCATTAGTACGGCTTCAAATCGATACTTTGATATATGCTTATGCAGGGACTCTAGTAGATGATTTTATTGAGTTTCTGAAATGTTTTATGAAAGGTGACAAATGGACTAAGCTAAAAGACAGGGAAGGTAACGAACTAAAAGAAAGTTATCTTGTTGATAGTCTTTGCAAGATATATGGTACTGACGAGTTTAAGAGAATCTACAAAGCCACTTCTAATTTTGTACATCTCTCAAACAGTCACTTATTTATGACAATATGGACTTCTGAAAAAAGCATGGGACAGAGAGTTGGCATTTACAGCGTTCCAGATAATGAACAAAACCTCATAGATATAATGCTTGGAATCAATGCACTGATTTTTCGCATACTTATTGTTAGCTATGTTGCTACAAGAGAAGAAGAAGTACGCAGACTAAAAGAATTGCAAATAAAATATCCAGATAAATCTATTGATGAAATATATGCTGAATTTGCAGATAACGATACTGTGCTTCACCAATTATTTTTCGGACAATTAAAACAACAAAAATGATAATCAAAGATAGAGAAGCTTTCTTTGCCAATCCGAAAGAAGCTTTGTTGGAAATATCGAATATGCTAAGTTGTGGTGGAAAGTTCTACCCAACAGACCTATATACTAGCTCCATTATCAATAGAGCAATGGCTATCAATGATGCCTATTTCAGACTTACCAAACTGAATAATTATGTTGCGGCAGCTCCATATGTCAGAATGCAAATGGATAATTGCATTAGCTGTTATGCAGGTCTTATTATTGATGAAAAGCACATGCTTAAATTCATAAATCATTTTATTGCAGGTAAAGACTTGTACAAGTTCAAAGATGCCAACAAGAATTCAATGTACGAAAAATATGTTGTACAAGAGTTGAACAAGAGATACCCCATGTTTAAGAAAGGATATGAATACTACAATGACATGATACACCTTTCCAATCAACATTTTCAGTCTGCTCATAGCATGAAAAACGGTAGAATGCAAATAGCTTTTGAACAAGGAAGCTATTACACAGAAGAAGAAATTTCATGCCATAATAACAATATATGCGTGGTCAATAAACAACTTGCCGACATGCTTATAAAGCTATGGCTACCTTATAAAGAAGAAAAATTAGAACAGCTTGAAAAGAAGCAACAAGAAGAAAATATCCCGATGAATCAAATTATCCGAGAATTGATTAAGGATTATCCCGAAATAGTCAATTTGTTAAGTAAACCGAAAAATACTGATTAAAGAAGCCCTCCAATCCACATTAGGAAAGGAGGGCTTTGTTTTTACCATAAATCATAGTTGATTTCCCATTTATTGTAGCTGCATAAAGCTTCAGTAGTTTTAAAATCGAAGTCGAAATATTTCTTGCCATTTTTAATATCATCTTCGGTCAATTTATGAGCTAACAAAATTGAATCAATTAAAAAATAATTACCTTCTTCGTAATCGGACAACTTACGTTTACCCCCTTGCCAAATAGCTAAATTACCACTAATATAACGAGCTATACGTTTTTTCCCTCTTTGATGTGTGTCTAACAGAATATAATATATACCAGTTTTGGCATAGATTTCAAGAACTACTACACCAAAACTAACAGAATAAGGGTGGATTTTATCTATCAATTCTACAAACAATTTTCGCTTTACAGTTTCATCTTTTTCTGCTTCTTCAATAATATCTATAGGTTTAACAGGCTGTTTATAATATTCCAATTCATCCAAATACATATTGGTTTGAGATATTAAGCTTTCTATTTTATTTTCGCATTGAGCAATCTCTAACTGACATTTTTGGGCTGTTTCATAATACTTCTGTTTGGCAATGTCTTGAATCTGTTCGGGTGCATCCATGTAAACTTCAAATGCTTTTTTTATACGCTTCTGCATTTGTCCTTGCTGCACCTTATAGCTCTCAATATCATTTTGAGCATTTACTAGTTTTTCGCTTAAATGTTCAATTTTTTCCTGTCGTTGTTCATTGGATAAATTGGCAGATGAAATAAGCTCTTCCTTAATAAATTCCCATAAGATAATTGTACATTTTTCATCATTTAAAGTTATATGGCTGTCACAATTATCTTTATTGTCTATTCTACTTATACAATTCCAAGAATAGGTAATCTTTCCGTTAATCATCCTATATTTTTCCCCTTTTTTCCCTCCACTTCTAGGACGAGGTGAAAAGCTATAACCACAAATTGGACATTTTATAAGTCTTGATAAAATATAAGTTCTAAAAACAGGGTAAGGTTCTACAACTTTTCTATTTGTGTTTCTTTTAACCATTGCTTTATTAAATAATTCTTCGCTTATTATAGGTTCTGCCGTCAACCAGAAATCCTCTTTTTCAGATGTGTCTGGGTCTATCATAGTTACGAGATGTTTACCCGAATAATATAAAGGACGTGCTAAAGTTAGATGAATTCTTGATACAGAAAATTTCATTCCATACTTTTGAGCAACTACTAATCCAACTGTTTTCATTGTACAGCCTTCTTGCACATACATTTCAAAAATGTCTTTTACAATGGGAGCTGTTTTTTCATCTATAATCAATTGTAGTCTAGTTTCTTTATCTTTACCACCATTCTTCTTATACCCTAGAGGAACACCTCCCAAAATCAGTTTATTTTCAGCCAAAGAGTTTCTACGACCAGAAGCAATTTGTGTTTTCATACTCTTTAAATACTTGGATGCAGCCATAAAAGCACCATTCAAGATAGATTCAGCATTTGAATTCTTAATACCTGTTTGGGGGTCAATAGTCCATATCTCCACATCTTTGAAATAAATTGGCATACCTAAATTGGTAAGCTGTCGGACATACCACATACCAGAAGTTACATCACGGCTCATTCTGCTAACTTCCGACACAAGGATAACATCGAATAGTTTCTTCTCCGCATCCTCTTTTATGTGCTGGATAGAAGCTCTATCTCTAACAGTCGCATCGTCTTTGCCTGTAATATGTTCACCATAAATCCGTTCTGGTGGAGTAGGTTCATATCCCCATAGCTTTACAAGTTTATTCAAATCTCGCACCTGTCTTTCATAGTCTTGTTTTTTTGTACTACATCTAATCAAATATGCTGCTTTCATATATACCCTACATTATATAGTTATCTAATATAGTGCAAATATATACATATCATTTTACCTATACAAGTTTTTTCAGTTGAATGAGTACGACAAACTCTCGCCTCGCAAGCTTCCACTTTTGAAGAACCTGATGCAGATGACCGCCCTGCATTATCGCAAGGCACATCGTGCCCAGTACAGCCATTTGCCCCGTATGGCCTCGTTCATCGGCACCTCCAACCGTCGCGACCTGCTGAACGACCCGACGGGAAGCCGACGCTATCTCTGCATCGAGGTGGAGAAGAAGATAGAGAACACGCCCTTGGAGCACAAGCAGCTCTTCGCCCAACTGAAAGCAGAGCTTGCCAATGGCGAGCGTTATTGGTTCAACGGCGAGGAAGAAAAGGAACTGATGAAGCACAACGAGCCGTACTACATCCAGCCACCGATGCACGATGTATTCTTCCAATGCTTCCGTTTGCCGGAAAAGGGAGAAGCTCACCAGTTACAAACAGCCGCCCAACTCTACGAGCTCCTGACCAAGCGTTTCCCCTCCGCTATGCGAGGCATGAATGCCAATCAGTTCGGGAAGACATTGACACTGATTGGTGCGGAGCGAGTACATACAGCATATGGGAATGTGTATCGGGTGGTGCCGGTGGAATGAAGGCAGGATGAAGGCAAAAACAGGCTGCCTTCAGCGGATCTTGCTGATAGACAAGGAGTCTGAAGGCTGAAGGGAATCATTCCTTTCATCTATCAAGCGGTTACGATATTCCCCAGGAGAATATCCTGTATGTTGCCTCACATATTTGCCGAAGAAAGAAGCATTGGGAAAATTATAATAATCGGCTATTTCTTTTATTGACATGTCTGAATTCAAAAGCGAATGCTTGACGTCATTGATGATGTACTCATTAATCCAAGCAAAGGCAGTCTTTCCACTGACTTCCTTACATACAGTCGACAAGTGCTTGGGGGTAACATAAAGCTTGTCTGAATACCAAGATAAGGAACGAGGTTTTATTATCTGCAAAGAAATCAATTTCATGAAATTCTTGAACAGGATTTCTTTCCGGCTAAATTCTTTCTGAGGCGGTTCATCCATATTGATATTCTCCAACAATTCAAGCAGGTAAGTCTTGACAATGGAATAGACAATCTCCTTCTTGTATCTAGATGAAGATGCCCGAAGCTTTTCCTTCAACATCTTCATGCAAAGTTCGAAGATATGCAGGTTTTCATTGTCCACGTGAATGATGGGATAAGCAGATAGCATATTGATTTTGTCCCAGAGCCTGTTTTCCGGGATGAAATCCGTAACAACACGAAGAGACAGACAGAGGATGTCACATTCAAAGTCTGGACTCAACCACGCATTCTTGATATAAGCATTGGGAGGAGAAATCAAAATATCGTTCGGCATCACTTGATACGGACAATCATTGATGTCCAATTGCATTCTTCCTTTAAAACATATGCCAATAGTCACCATTGTTGTCTTCAACACATCTTCCTTGAACGGCAAATCCTTAACATCCGAATAGATGATTAGATCGTTGTCTATATAGTTAACATCGACCCATTCGGGTATATGCTCAAAGCCTACTTCGGTAAAGTTGGTCTGTTTCATCTGAAGTTCTTTTTGGATTATAACGATGCAAAGGTAGCTATTTTGGTATAATTCAAATGTCCGAATGTACTTAGTTTATGTTCCGATAAGCCCCACGAAGAATAATGGATAATTCTGCCGCCTTATCAGGACACGAACAATCGGAAATCGCTTTCTAATTTTGCACATCCAAAAGCGAATCATATTTTACAGTAAAATAAAAATCGAATGAAAAAAAATGCACTTTTAACATTGATTGCCGTAGCCATGATGCTACTATCAACAGGATGTAGCAATCAAGAAGAAAAAACGAAGAATGCAGCTCCGATGAGTGTGCGAAGTGAAGTTGTCCATCCGTCTTCGGATATAGACACAAAAAGCTATATTGGTATCGTGGAAGAAGAATCGGCCATATCGGTAGGATTTACCGGTAGCGGAACTATCAGTAAGGTTTGTGTCAGCGAAGGACAAACGGTCAAAAAAGGACAGTTGATTGCCGAATTGGACAAGACACAAGCTGAAAACATGCTCGCAATGGCAAAAGCACAAATGGAACAGGCCAACGATGCCTACAAGCGCCTGAAACTACTGCATGATAACAATTCTCTACCTGAGATGGAATGGGTGGAAGTGCAAAGCAAGGTGCAACAAGCAGAAGCATCACTCGAAATGGCCAAGAAATCGTTGGCCGATTGCTGCATCTATGCACCCGAAAGCGGGATTATAGGTAAAGGAGTAATGAATGTAGGCGAAGTGGTATTGCCAGCTCTGCCCGTGGCGAAGATATTGGTCATAGACCATATAAAGATAAGGGCAAGCGTCCCCGAAAAGGAAGTTGCTGCCATAACCTCGTCCACCCCCTCGCAAATCACCTTGGGTGCATTGCCCGGACAAGTTTTCGACGGCGGAAAAATTGAAAAATGCATTGATGCCAACAACTCCACACATACATACGACATCAAGGTAAGTGTGAAGAACCACGAACGCCAACTCTTGCCGGGTATGGTGGCACATATACAGATAAGCCCAGCAAACCAACAGGATGCCATCACCGTACCCATCACATCCGTCCGCAAGAATGCAAACGGAGAATATTTCGTATGGACAAACAAAGGAGGTAAAGCACATCGGGCTACTGTAACTACAGGCAATGCCACAGGCAACAGAATCGTTGTCTTAACTGGCTTGCAACAAGGTGACGTGGTTATTACAGAAGGCTATCAGAAACTTAGTGAAGGAATGGAGGTCATCTAATGAGTAAGAAACAGAATTGGGTTGCGTGGTTGATGCACAACTACCGACTGACCTTTTTGCTGGTAGGAGTCGTGTTCCTATTGGGGATATTCGGAGTGGATATGATGCCCAAGGCCGAATTTCCAGACTTTACCATCCGTCAGGGATTGGTAGTGGCCGTTTACCCCGGAGCTACAGCCGAGGAAGTGGAGATGCAGGTGGCACGTCCATTGGAACGCTATCTCTTCACGTTCGAGGAAGTAAAACGTAGAAAGACGACATCGACATCATCCAACGGGATGTGTATGATGATGGTGGAACTGCATGACGAAGTGAACAACATGGATGAAGTGTGGTCAAAAATCCGACACGGGCTCAACAACTTCAAAAGCGAATTACCACAGGGTGTACTGGCCATTGCCGTAAACGATGACTTCGGTACTACCTGTGCCACGTTGATTGCATTGGAAAGCGAGAATCGCTCTTATCGGGAACTGAAAGATTATGCCGATGATTTGGCCGATGAATTGCGTCGGTTGGAGACCATCGATAACGTGACCATGTACGGTGAAACTACTGAGCAAATCAGCATCTATGTGGACAGAGAACGTTTGTCGGCTTACGGTATCGGACAGATGCAGGTGATACAGGCACTCAACAATGCCGGACTGACCACCATGTCGGGAAGCATCACCAATTGGCAGAAGAATACACCGATTCATATCAAGCCGCTGACCAACTGTGAACAAGAAATTGAAAACACGGTCATTTTCAGCAATGGAAGCGATGTGGTACGTGTGAAGGACATTGCCGAAGTAAAGCGTGAATATGACAAATCAGAATCGTACATCGAATTCAATTCGCATCCCTGCGTCATTCTCTCGGTGGAAATGTTGGCAGGAAACAACATCGTTCATTATGGGCGGGATGTTCAAAAGATTATTGACAACTACATCGAGTCTTCATTACCCGATGACGTAACCATCCAGTGCATTACCGACCAAAGCCAAGTGGTAGACCGTTCGGTAAAGGACTTCTTGAAGAACCTGTTCGAGTCGATGATTATCATCATTCTTGTGATGCTCATCCTTTTCCCGTGGCGTACGGCATTGGTAGCCGGTGCCATCGTACCTCTTTCCACCTTCTGCTCGGTAGGTGTGATGTATTTGTGCGGAATTCCGCTCAATACCATTACTTTGGCAGGGCTTATCGTAGTACTGGGTATGGTGGTGGACAATGCCATCGTGGTGCTCGACGGTTATCTGGAATTCCTGAACAAGGGTATGAGCCGATGGCATGCTGCCCGCATGTCGGTAGAACAATATTTCATGCCGATGGCACTCGCTACCGTTTGCTTGTGTGCCATTTTCTTCCCGATTATCTTTATCACTACGGGGTTGGTGAACGACATGACATTCTATATGCCATGGACACTGGCCATCAACCTGTTTGTGTCACTTGTCTTGGCTGTTGTGGTATTGCCTATCTGGGAAGCAGCGTTCATCAAGAAGCGTAAAGTGACAAAGAACAAGCACGTAGATGTATCGAAGCCTACAAGTCGTGTGGGAGATGTAACAGAAGAGTCCTTTGAAGTGCATCATGATAAAAAGTCGATAACAGATTATGTACAAGAGGGATATAACAAGGCGTTAGCCTGGACATTCCGACACCCGTGGATGACAGTGGGCATCGGTATCTTGTCCGTTGTATTGACTTTTGTCTTTGTAGCTCCCAACATCAAGATACGTATGTTGCCCGTAGCGGACAGAAACCAGTTTGCCGTAGAAATCACCTTACCCGAAGGGAAAGGTCTGGCGGAAACAAAAGCGATTGCCGACTCAGTGGCTACCTTGCTCCGTGAAGACGAACGTGTAGTGAGCGTAACATCATTTGTGGGCAGTTCATCCCCCCGTTTCCATGCCGCCTACGCCCCTAAGGCTGGAGGTCGTCATTACGCACAGCTCATTGTAAATACTGTTTCGATTCATGCTACCGAAGAAGTATTGCAGAAATTCGAACCGATGAGCGATAGCTTCCCGAATGGTTTCGTGAAGTTCAAGCAGTTGGACTATCAAATCTTCACACCATTTGAATTCCGCTTCTATGGCGAGAATATCGATTCATTACATCGGGTAGCCAATGACGTGATGCAATTGATGCGTCAGGATTCCCGCGTAATGAACGTAAAGACCGACTGGGATGACCCCCGTCCGTATGTAGAAGTGGAGTTGGATCCTGTCACTACATCGCAACTGGGCATGAACCGCACCCTTGCCGAACTGGAGTTGATGCTCAATACGGGTGAAATGCAGGTCGGCCAAATTTGGGAAGGTGACTATCAAGTGCCACTTATCCTGAAAGATGCCCACAACGAGGAACTGGATTACGAAGGAGTGAACAACATCTATCTTTCGGCTGGTAATACATCAGTACCTCTGCGTCACGTAGGTAGTGCAGAACCGGCATGGGGAGAAACACGCATCATGCACCGCAACGGTGTGCGTTGCATGACCGTGAACTTGGAACCAAGATTCGGAGTGTATTCCAATGGCCTGCAAACAGACTTCCGCAAATTGATAGAAAACCAAATAGACATACCTACAGGTGTACGCTTTGAAGTGGGTGGAGAACCTGAGGACGATGCCGATACTTCGGAGAATATCAAAAAATCGCTAATGGTTGCCTTGGTCATCATCTTTTTCTTCCTACTTTTCAACTTCCGTACTTACAAGCTTACTTTCGTAAGTATTGCAGCCATTGCATTCTGCTTCCCCGGTATGCTGATTGGGTTGTGGATAGCAGGTCGTCCAGTAGGTGTAACGGCTATGTTCGGTCTCATTACACTGATGGGTATGATTATGCGTAACGAAATCCTTATCTTCGAACATGCCGAGGGACTCCGCAAGGGTGGATGGTCGGCACGTGATGCTGCTTTCGACGCAGGCCGCCGACGCATGGTGCCTATCTTCCTGACAACGGCTACTACTGCTGTAGGGGTAGTACCTATGATTGTGGCAGCTACCAGCTTCTGGATGCCGGTAGGTGTGAGCATCTTTGCCGGAGGTATCGGTTCGCTGATTCTGGTGGTAACCATGCTGCCCGTGATTTACTGGAAACTATACGAAAAGAAAGACGATGACAAGAAGCATCAAACTTCGATTTCTCAAACCATTAAAGGATAAGAAATGATGAAAAGAACATTATACATTTGTCTGGCTGCATTAGCCTTCCAATTACCACTGAAAGCCCAGCAACTATACACATTGGAGGAATGCCGTCAGATGGCACTGGAACAGAATGCAAAAATGAAAGTGGCTGCCAACAAGGCACAAATGGCCAAACAAGAAAAGCGAGAAGCTGCAACAAACTTCTTCCCCTCCATCTCCCTGACAGGAGGTGCCATGAAAGCCGATGACGGCTTGATTCAGATGCCTATGGGAGAACAAAGCATGAAGTTGTTGGACGAAGGTATGTTCGGGGGAGCCATAGTAACCATGCCCATCTTTGCCGGTGGACAGATTTATCATGGCAACAAGTTGGCCAAGCTGGGAATGGAACTTAGTGAACTGCAACTCCGCCAAACTCAAAATGAGGTGACACTTACCGTGGACCAATATTATTGGAACATCGTGGTACTAAACGAAAAATTGAAGACACTGCAACACGTATCAGCATTGCTTGAAAAGATATGCAGTGATGCCAAAGCAGCAGTAGATGCAGGTATCAAGAACCGGAACGACTTGCTGCAGGTAGAACTACGCAAGAACGAAACACAAAGCGCAGTGATAGACATACAGAACAACATCGCTATCTGTAAAATGTTGTTGGCTCAATACATCAGAACCGACATGAACAGCTTCGATGTACAGACAGCTGTCAGTACAGAACTCCGTTCTCCGGAACATCTCTATGTGAATCATAACGAGCGTCTGAAAACGACCGTCGAGTATCAACTGTTGAGCAAGGCCGTAGATGCATCCAAACTGGAAAAACGTCTGAATACAGGACAATTCCTACCTACGGTGGCTCTTCAAGGCGGTTATCTGTACAATGATTTTATGGGACCTTCCCAAAACTCATTCGTCGGCATGCTGAATGTATCGATTCCTATCTCTTGGAAAGCACCATTCAGCGTACGGAAATACAAACTCCGTCACCAAAATGCCGTAACCGAGTTCAATAACGGCAGCGAGCAATTGATGATAAGGATGCAGAAAGCACAAATCGACTTGAGCAATGCCTATCAACAAGCACTTATTGCCCTGAACAGCATTGAGCAATCGGAAGAAAACCTTCGTTTGAACGAACAATATTATAAAGCGGGAACATCCGGCATGAGTGACTTGTTGGAAGCACAACAACTCTACCAACAAAGCCGTGACAAATATGCAGAAGCTTATTCCAAATACGAAATAAGCAAGACTGAATATTTACAGGCTACAGGACGCTAATTATTCTTCATTCGGCTCAGCCGGTGTAGTTCAATATAGAACAACCATACTTCATACACGTGAATGAATATGGGAGATGCAGGTTTGAATCCTGCCATCGGCACAAATTAATAAAACCAATAAACCTTAATTAAAAATATCGTCATGGCAAGAGATACACACCGGAATATATATCATGTAGTGGAGGTGTGATTTGCACCCAGCAAGTGCAATAAATATAACAATTTGCACTTGACAAGTGCAAATTATTTCATATATTTGCATTCAAAACAAGCATCG
>SUXY01000042.1 GCA_015060705.1 Bacteroides sp.
TATGATACACAAAAGGTATATAACGAAAATCCATTGGAAGTAGCCAAGGAATTCAAGGCGAATGGTATCCGTCGCTTGCATGTCGTGGATTTGGACGGTGCGAAATCGAGCCATGTAGTGAACTACAAGGTACTCGATGCCATTGCCGGACATACTTCGCTCATCATCGATTTCGGTGGAGGAATCAAGACGGACGAAGACCTGGTCATCGCTTTCGAGAATGGGGCACAAATGGTGACACTCGGTAGTGTAGCCGTGAAACAACCGGACTTATTCAAGAAATGGTTGCATCAATATGGAGCCGAAAAGATTATCCTGGGTGCCGATGTAAAGGACAATCGTATCTCTGTGAGCGGTTGGAAAGAAGATAGCCAACAAGAGTTGATGCCTTTCCTTACTGACTATACCCAAGAAGGGGTCAACAAGGTACTTTGTACGGACATCAGCCGTGATGGAATGCTTCAAGGACCTTCTATCGAACTTTACAAACAAGTGATGCAGAAGTTCCCGGAGATGCACCTCATAGCCAGTGGCGGAGTAAGTGGTCTGAAAGACATCATCGAATTGGATGAAGCCGGTATCCCTGCCGTTGTATTCGGAAAGGCCTTGTACGAAGGTCGTATCACCCTGAAGGACCTCAAACGTTTTATGTAAAGAATTATGTTAGCAAAAAGAATCATACCTTGTCTGGACATCAAGGACGGACAAACCGTAAAAGGTACCAATTTTGTGAACCTCCGTCAAGCGGGTGACCCGGTTGAGCTGGGCCGCACTTACAGCGAACAAGGAGCCGACGAGTTGGTGTACCTCGACATTACAGCTAGCCACGAAGGCCGCAAGACTTTCACGGATCTGGTTAAACGGGTTGCTGCCAACATCAGTATTCCTTTTACCGTAGGAGGTGGCATCCATGAGTTGAAGGACGTAGACCGCTTGCTCAGTGCAGGTGCTGATAAGGTATCCATCAATTCATCGGCTATCAAGAATCCGGGATTGATCGACGAAATTGCCAAGCATTTCGGTTCGCAGGTATGTGTGGTGGCTATTGATGCCAAGCAAACGCCGCAAGGTTGGAAATGCTACTTGAACGGTGGACGAGTAGAAACCGACAAGTACTTATTCGAATGGGCAAAGGAAGCGAACGACCGAGGTGCAGGAGAAATCCTTTTCACCAGCATGGACCACGACGGTGTGAAGACAGGCTATGCCAACGAAGCGCTTGCTACCCTCTCGGATAGCCTCAGCATCCCTGTGATTGCCTCAGGAGGTGCCGGTGCCATGGAACATTTCCGCGATACTTTCATCGAGGGAAAGGCCGACGCCGCTTTGGCTGCCAGTGTTTTTCACTTTGGAGAAATCAAGATTCCCGAATTAAAGCTGTATCTTTGCGAACAAGGAATCAATGTAAGACTATAACAAAAAAAATATATGAACTTAGATTTTGAAAAAATGGGAGGACTTATCCCTGCCATTATCCAAGACAATTATACACAAAAGGTGTTGATGTTGGGCTTCATGAACGAAGAGGCATATCAGAAGACCGTGGAAACCGGTAAGGTGACTTTCTTTAGCCGTACCAAGAACCGACTTTGGACCAAGGGGGAAGAAAGCGGTAATTTCCTGAACGTGGTTGACATCAAGGCCGATTGTGACAACGATACATTACTCATCCAGGTGAATCCGGTAGGCCCAGTTTGCCACACCGGTACCGATACTTGTTGGGGCGACAAGAACTCACAGGACATCATGTTCCTCAAAGTTCTTCAAGACTTCATCGACAAGCGTCATGAAGAGATGCCGGAAGGTTCGTACACTACCAGCCTTTTCAACAGCGGCGTGAACAAGATGGCACAAAAGGTAGGCGAAGAAGCGGTAGAAGCCGTTATCGAAGCTTGCAATGGTACAGATGAACGCTTGATTTACGAAAGTGCCGACTTGATTTACCACCTCATCGTATTGCTTACTTCGAAGGGATATCGCATCGAGGACTTGGCACGCGAATTGAAGGAACGTCATAGTTCAACCTGGAAAAGACATTAATAATATGAGCGAACCGATCATCCGATACCAGAACGTCAGCATCTGCCAACAAGGTTTGGAGATATTGGAAGACATCAATTTTGAACTGAACAAGGGAGAATTTGTTTATCTGATAGGCAAAGTCGGCTCGGGAAAGACATCGTTTCTGAAAACCGTCTACGGAGAGTTGGACATCGAATCGGGTGAAGCCGAAGTGATGGGATACAACTTGCGTACTATCAAGCAGAAACACATCCCTGAACTCCGTCGCCAATTGGGCATTGTCTTTCAGGACTTCCAATTGTTGACCGACCGCACCGTTCATGCCAATCTGGAATTCGTACTTCGTGCTACCGGTTGGAAGAATAAGGTAGACATCCATACCCGCATCGAAGAAGTGCTGGAACAAGTGGGCATGAGTGGAAAGGGATACAAGATGCCCAACGAACTTTCGGGTGGTGAACAACAACGTATCGTGATTGCCCGAGCTATTCTCAACAAGCCAGAATTGATTCTCGCCGATGAACCGACGGGGAACTTGGATGTGGAAACCGGTCATAGCATCGTAGAGCTATTAAAGAACATTTGTTTACAAGGTTCGGCTATTCTCATGATTACGCATAACCTGAATATGCTGGATGAATATCCAGGCAAAGTATACCGGTTTGCCAATCATCACATTGAAGAAGTGACAGAACAATATGGTAAAAAATTAACAAAGGATGAAGAATAATTCCAACTTCTTTGTATTTTTGCACGCTAACAATAAAGAGTATAAACAATAATATATAGGTAAAATGAAAGTTTTAAAGTTTGGAGGTACTTCCGTAGGCTCGCCAGAACGCATGAAGGGTGTTTGCCAATTGATCAATGACGGAGAAAAAAAGATTGTTGTTCTTTCGGCCATGTCCGGCACAACTAATTCATTGGTAGAAATCTCGGATTATTTGTACAAGCAGAATCCGGAAGGTGCCAATGAAATCATCAACAAGTTGGAAAGAAAATATAAACAACATGTCAACGAATTGTATTCTACTGATGAATACAAGCAGAAGACATTGGCTTTGATCAAGGATATTTTCAACGGCATCCGTTCGTTTACCAAGGACATCTTCACGATGTTCGAAGAAAAGGTAATCCTTTCACAAGGTGAATTGCTTTCTACCAATATGGTAACCAACTACATGTTGGAACAAGGCGTGAATGTCGTATTGCTTCCTGCATTGGAATTCATGCGTACCGACAAGAATGGAGAACCTGACACTGCATTCCTCAAAAACAAGTTGGCTGCTCAATTGGAAATGCATCCGGATGCAGACCTCTATATCACTCAAGGTTATATCTGCCGCAATGCTTGTGGCGAAGTGGACAATCTCCAACGCGGAGGTAGCGATTACAGTGCTTCCTTGATTGGTGCCGCTATCAATGCTTCTGAAATCCAAATTTGGACAGACATTGACGGTATGCACGACAACGACCCACGTATCGTAGACAAGACTTCTCCGGTGCGCCAGTTGCATTTTGAAGAAGCTGCCGAATTAGCTTACTTCGGTGCAAAGATTCTTCACCCGACTTGTATCCAGCCGGCTAAGTATGCCAATATCCCGGTACGTTTGCTCAACACCATGGAACCTAGCGCTCCGGGTACGTTGATTTCAAACGATACTGAATTGGGCAAGATCAAAGCCGTAGCAGCTAAGGACAACATTACTGCTATCCAAATCAAGTCAGGCCGAATGTTGTTGGCATACGGTTTCTTGCGTAAGGTATTCGAAATCTTCGAAAGCTACCAGACATCTATCGACATGATTTGTACCTCTGAGGTCGGTGTATCTGTTTCTATCGATAACACCAAGCACTTGAAGGAAATCTTGAACGACTTGAAGAAGTACGGTACCGTAAACGTTGACCATGACATGTGTATCATCTGTGTGGTAGGCGACTTGCGTTGGGAAAATGTAGGCTTCGAAGCGAAAGCACTCGATGCGATGCGTGAAATCCCTGTTCGTATGATTTCATTCGGCGGTAGCGATTACAACATCTCATTCTTGGTTAGCAAAGAAGACAAGAAGCGTGCTTTGCAATCATTGAGTGATCATTTGTTCAATCATTAATGATTATGATAAAAGGAACATTCCCTATAGAAAAATTCAAAGCGCTCGAAACACCTTTCTATTATTACGATACAAAGGTGCTTCGAGATACGCTCGACACCATTAAGAAGGAATCGGGCAAGTACGAAAATTTCCACGTTCACTATGCCGTGAAAGCCAACACTAACCCAAAGATATTGGGCATCATCCGTGAAAGCGGATTGGGAGCCGATTGCGTAAGTGGAGGTGAAGTTCGTGCTGCCGTAGAAGCAGGATTCCCTCATGATAAGATTGTGTATGCCGGTGTAGGAAAGACCGACAAGGAAATCAACTACTCCCTCGACCATGATATCTTCTGCTTCAATGTAGAGTCGGTGCCTGAGCTTGAAGTCATCAACGAATTGGCAGCTGCCAAAGGCAAGGTGGCGCAAGTGGCTTTCCGCATCAATCCGAACGTGGGTGCCCACACCCATGCCAACATCACCACTGGCTTGGCGGAAAACAAGTTTGGCATCAGCATGGAAGATATGGATACCGTGATTGAAATGGCCCAACAGATGCAGAACGTGAAGTTCATTGGTCTGCACTTCCACATCGGTTCCCAAATTTTGGAAATGGACGATTTCGTGGCACTTTGCAACCGTGTGAACGAGCTTCAGGAAAAATTGGCCAAACACCAAATCATCTGCGAACACATCAATGTAGGAGGCGGATTGGGTATCGACTATCATCATCCAAATCATTTGCCGATTCCTAACTTCGCGGATTATTTTGCCACTTATCACAAATTCTTGAAGTTGCAACCGGGACAGACCCTTCACTTCGAATTGGGACGTGCCGTGGTAGGCCAATGCGGAAGCCTCATCAGTAAGGTTACTTATGTGAAACAAGGTACCAACAAGCAATTTGCAATCCTCGATGCTGGTATGACCGATTTGATCCGTCCGGCATTGTATCAGGCTTATCATCGCATCGAGAACCTTACTTCCGACGAACCGGAAGAAACATACGACGTGGTGGGTCCTATTTGCGAATCATCGGACGTATTCCTCAAGGCGGTAGAATTGAACAAGGCTCATCGTGGTGACTTGTTTGCACTCCGTTCGGCAGGTGCATATGGCGAAATCATGGCATCACGTTACAATTGCCGTGAATTGCCGAAAGGATATACTTCGGATGAAATCTTGTAAACACTTATGGATTTGACATCACTCAATACACTTTTGCCGGCATCTGCCGGCATCCTTTTTTTCATACAGTCCTGCTATCACTTGGGATTGTATCGGAATCTCTATTTCCATAGCCGAAAGGAAAAGAAAGAAACGGATACTCCTTCCCTTTCAGTTATCCTCGTAGCCAAGGATGCAGCATCGGATTTGCAAAAGAATCTTCCTGCTATTTTGGAACAGGACTATCCGAATTTTGAAGTTATCGTCATTTACGATCAATCTTCTGATGATGATTGTGAGGATGTATTGAAATTATTGGAAGACAAGTATCCACATTTACACCATAGCTTCATTCCTGATTCTGCCCGATACATTAGTCACAAGAAATTGGGCATTACCATGGGTATCAAGGCAAGCCACCACGAATGGTTGGTTTTCACCGAACCGAATTGCTGTCCATCAAGCAACCAATGGTTACGGAAAATGGCACGCAACTTCACGACCGGCACCGATATTGTTTTGGGATATAGCAACTACGAAAAGACCAAAGGTTGGTTCAACCGGAAAGCTACGTTCGATACGTTACTGAACTCCATGCGCTATTTGGGAAGAGCGATTGGAGGTCATCCCTACATGGGATGTGGCAGGAATCTGGCCTATCGCAAATCCTTGTATTACGAGCATAAAGGATTTACCTCCCATCTGAATCTCCAACGGGGAGAAGATGATTTGTTCATCAACGAAGTGGCCAACGGAAAGAACACCCAAGTAGAGGCAAGTTCTGAAAGTATCATGCGTATTACTGCCCCTCATTACAAGAAGAACTGGCACGAAGACAAGTTGAATTATCATTTGACTAGCCGTCTCTACAAAGGTTTTTCGCGCTATCTGATGGGATTCGAGACATGTACCCGATTGCTTTTCCTTCTTTCAGTCATCGCATGCCTCGTATATGGAATTCTTATGCAATCTTGGGTGGTACTTGGCACGGGAATCCTGCTTTGGATCCTTCGTTTCATCATGCAGTTCATCGTATTCCGGAAAACTTCTCTCGCTTTGGGTGAACGGAAATTCTATACCACTCTCCTCTTGTTCGACTGGATGCAACCACTATGGAACTTCCGTCTCAAACTTTCCCAACGGTTCAGCCGAAAGGATGATTTCATGAGAAGATAAAACATATTTCATCAAACCATTCGCTTCCATAGATTGTTAAACTTATACAATCCTAAACAATAACAATCTATGGAAGATAAATTCTTAACCCACGAGAACGGGGCTCCCGTCAACGACAACACCAATTCCCTTACCGCCGGTAAACAAGGTCCTATCTTATTGGAAGATATATGGCTCATCGAGAAGTTGGCACATTTCGATCGCGAAGTAATTCCTGAACGAAGAATGCATGCCAAAGGTAGTGGAGCCTTCGGACACTTCACCGTAACCAAAGACATCACGAAATACACGTGTGCCAAACTTTTCTCCGAGATTGGGAAACAGACAGATGTATTCGTACGTTTCTCTACCGTAGCGGGAGAACGAGGAGCCGCTGATGCCGAACGCGACATCCGAGGCTTTGCCGTAAAGTTTTATACCGAAGAAGGCAATTGGGATTTGGTGGGCAACAACACACCCGTGTTCTTTATCCGCGATCCGCTCCAGTTCCCTGACCTCAACCGAGCTGTGAAACGGGATCCTCAAACCAATCTCCGTTCTCCACAAACCAATTGGGACTTCTGGACGATGCTTCCCGAAGCACTTCATCAAATCACCATTGTTATGTCCGACAGAGGCATCCCTGCTTCCTATCGACACATGCACGGATTCGGCTCGCACACCTATAGCCTCATCAATGCGGACGGCAAAAGAGTATGGGTAAAATTTCATTGGCGTACCCAACAAGGTATCCAGAATCTGAGCAACGAGGAAGCTGCCATGATTGTGGCGCATGACCGGGAAAGTCATCAGCGGGATTTGTTCGATGCCATTGCTCGTGGCGATTTTCCCCGATGGACACTTTGCATTCAAATCATGACGGAAGAACAAGCCGCTTTCTACAAAGAAAATCCTTTTGATATTACGAAAGTATGGAGTCACAAAGAATACCCTCTCATTGAGGTCGGCGTATTGGAGTTGAATCGCAATCCAGAAAACTACTTTGCCGATGTAGAGCAAGCGGCTTTCAATCCTACCCACATCGTGCCAGGCATCGGTCTTTCACCCGATAAACTATTGCAAGGACGACTTTTCTCTTATGGAGATGCACACCGTTATCGGCTCGGTGTAAACCACGACCAGATACCTGTCAATCGTCCCCGATGCCCGATGCATAGTTACCACCGGGACGGACAAATGAGAGTGGATGGCAATGCTGGAGCGACCAAAGGCTATTCGCCCAATAGCATCGGCGAATGGAAGACCCGCCCCACCGTTCAGAGTTATTCGCCCATCGATGGACTTTCCATGCGCCATAGCCCATACGAAGACCGTTGGGATGATTGTTTCTACCAACCGGGCAACCTCTATCGTTTAATGACGGAAGATAAACGAGCATTACTCATCCAAAATACTGCAACGGATATGTTGCCGGTAAGTTATAATATCAAGTACCGACATGCGGCACATTGCTACTTGGCAGACAAGGAATACGGAAGTCGATTGGCGGAGGCGATGCACCTCGACCTTGTATGGGTAAAGCATCTAGCATCGTTGAACGAAGAAGAAAGATTACGGATTACGGCATCTTGATTTCCACAGAGTTTCACGGAGTTAAAAGAATACTCTGTGAAACTCCGTGTTACTCTGTGGTGAAAAAAAGAAAAACCTTATCTTTGCAACATGAACACAGCCCTCCTCATACATGCCGAGCAAGCACTCGATTTCGACGATTTCCTTTCATACATGGAAATCCCAACGCTTGTCCTTGATTTCATGAGCGAGTTACCGGATAGCTTCTATTGGTATTTCCACCAAGAAGGTATCTCCACCACCCTCTTTTCCATTCGTTCGAATTTACAAGGCACCTACGAAGTAAGCATCGACAATCTGGCTTCTTATGAGGACTTGAAGTTCTTCCCATATTTGGTAGATTCATTGGCAAAGTTCCTGAACGGCACACTCGACATCAACAACATTTATGAAGAGTTGGATGAAGACTGGATAGAAGAGACCATTGCCGATGAAGTAGCTTATCTGAAAGCTACGCTGACCATCCTACCCAAATACTTCCTGGCACAACCGATGGACGATTTGGCATATGTATCCCTCGACACGCTTGCTCCTTTGGGAGTAAACCTCCATTCGTCTACCCCTCGCATCTATGGCTATGTGCAATACTTGATGCGACATCATGCTTTGCCCTGTCTGAAGGATTGGGATGAAATGGATGTACCGGATGTGGACGAAGAAATCGAAGTGGACATACCTCAGCACGTGGCCATCGGACGAGTGAAATCGTGGCAACTCGATGGTTCGGAAACCTACGAGACGTATTCACAAGAAGACGTAAATCATTTGCTCTCGCTTGCCTCGGAATACAAACAAGGAAAGTCGCTTCATGGAGTGGTATTGAACGACATCGGTACACTTCATCAGGAAGGCATCGGCATGCAGACAAATGGTGAGGAAGCGATTTATTGGTTTACAGAAGCTTACAAGAAAGGCGATAATTTCTATGCACCGACCAATCTGGGTGATCTTTATCGTAAGGGATGCGGAAACGTAAAGCCTTGCCTGAAGAAAGCCTTCGAAGCTTATCAATTATCCATCGACCCTTATGCGCATTATCGCATCGGCCAAGCCTACGAAGAAGGCTGGACGGGTATTCAAGACATAAAGCTTGCGATGAAATGGTACAGACAAGCCGCCGAGGAAGGGCATCATCTAGCCATTAAACGGTTGTCCCACGCAAGCGGCTCAAAGTAGATTGGGTAATACCCAAATAGGAAGCGATAAAACCAAGATTCACCCGCTTGCATACTTCCGGGAATTGTTGTTTGAAGGCTTCATAGCGCTCTTTGGCTGGAAGCGTGAGGCGTTCCTTGTGACTCTGATGAAGTCTTCGGTATTCATTCTGATGAATGATTCTCCCCCAATTACTCAATTCCAAATTCGTTTCCCAAAGGCGACGAAGGTCGGTAATGAGAATACGATAAGCTTCCACCTCTTCGAGGGTTTCCACAAATTCCTGACTGACCTCATTATAATAAAGTTCGTCCATACTGAACACGATGCAACCATCGCCCGCAAAAGAAGTGGTAATCTCTTCTCCATCCACCAACCAATACGAACGGGTCATCCCTTTTTCAATGAAATACGCATACTTGCAATAGATGCCTTCACGAACCAACAAATGACGTTTTGGGAAACGACAAGGAGTAACACAAGCTTCCAACTCACGGATAGTTTCATCCGAAAGGGGACACAACGATTTCATCCAATTCATAATGACTTCCATATGCACCGGTTTTATTGACCAGTGACAAAGATAAACATTAATTCCTTAACTTCCCAACCAAACTTTGGCTTTCGGTAATTTAGACAATACCCACACGATGGCATACGAAGAAAGGAAGGCTCCCATCGTAAGTACAGGAATCTGAAGATAGACATGCTTCAAACTCTCACCCAACCAACCATGCCAAGTGAAAACCATAATGAGATGAACAAAGTAAATGGCATAACTCAACCCGGACACCTGGGAAATCCATCGCCCGAATGCATTATTTCCTTTCCATGGGATGCGACTCACCAAAGAGAAAACAGCATACGCCATCATCGCTATATTGACTCCACAGAAACGCCAACAAACTTCCAAATCGGCAACCATCGTAACCTTACCCAGGCGATATTGAAATATTGCTACCGTAAAGCAATAAGCTCCTATTAATATCAACAAGGAAGTTCGTGTCGATAAAGCTCCATACCGTTTGATGTAATATCCCAACAAGAAATAACCGACAAAACCCGTAAAGTAATGAAGCATGGGAGTAGGATTCCAGAAACATTCACCCAATACTTCAGGAAACCACAAGTGGATATAAGGCAAACAAGTTGTGAACGCCCACACCCCAAGATATCCTTGCAACTGACGTTTGGAACATTGTTGAAGCCAAGGCGAAAGTATCGGTACCAACATGTACAAACCAAGGAGCATATATATGAACCACATATGTCCAATTTCCACTCCAAAATTCACAGGAATATGAGCAACATTCCTTACAAAATCCAGGAACGTATCTCCTCTGGTCACCATATAGTAGCCTGCATATATCACGCACCACACCACAAAAGGAATCAATATACGGGTAAAACGGCGCTTGAAGAAAGCACTAATATCCATCTTCAACGGCAAAAGCAAATACCCTGAAATCATCACAAACAACGGCACTTCGATGGGAGTCATCGAGTTCATCCATCCGATGAGGGGCATCCCGTCGTGGCTTTGAGCCGTCAAGTCGGGATTGATATAATAACACTCAGTAATGTGCTGCCAAACAACCAAAAAACAAGCTAAGACACGCAATAAATCGAGGGCAAACTCGCGTTTGTTTTCTTTGGGGATAAAAGAAGTCTGATTCATGGTATTAGTAGATGTTTACAATACCACAAAGATAAGGCGGATTTACTCATCCGCCTTTGTCCTATATCAAATTGAATCTTCCTTCAACCGGTTCTTGTATCTGTCCAATTCCTCCGCCGCTTCCTTCATGGCCCATGCCACAATGGAGAGGTCATCAATAAAACCGGGCGGAATGAAATCGGGCAACATATCTATCGGTGTTACCACGTAAATGACGGCAGCAATAATGACCAAGAGTTTCTTCCCGTCATAGTCCTTGTATCTGCCAGTGGTCACATCGTATAGATAATCCTTCATCAAGAACAACGTTTCTTTAGCACTGGATAGACCATTCTTCGATACATACTTCCCCAACTGAAGAAGTAGTTCTTTCATCTTCTTCGGTTGAAAAGCTACTTGCTTAGCTTTCTCCATCCAACTTCCCTTCAAGAATCTTGCTACAAAACCCATAATCATTCTCCTTTCTTCCGCTTCTTCCAAAGCTGGTAACTATTGATGATATTTTGCCACAGGACATACGAACCCGGTGCAATGGTAGCTAACGGATGCAAGTAGGTGGATGCCATCCAAATGGCGAGAACGGTGTTCTTCTGACCAAGGGCTTGACCCGCACTGATACGGTCGTGGTATACACTTCCGATACGCTTACCCAAAAAGAATTGTATTACACAAGTAAACAAGCCACCAAAGGCAACGAGCCATGCCGAAGCATCACTATTTAACAATGAACGGGCGGTCTGTCCCATCACCAAAGCCAAAGCAAATGCCCAAATATAAAAAGCCATCCCGCTATGTTCCATCAGCCAACGATGAACGGATTTCATAAAGTGTTTCAATAATTGAGCCACAAAGAACGGGGCCAACAACAACGGGAAGACCTTACTCAATATTTTGAAAAATGCACTCCAGAAAGTAAGTCCTTCATGCGGCTCTACCAACGGGAATACCAACGGTACCATCACCGCTCCCAAAAGGTTTGACAACAACGTATAGGTAGTAAGTGTTGCGGCATTACCTCCAAGCTTACCTGTAATGACGGCAGCAGCTGTGGCCGTAGGACAAATGAAGCAAACCATCATCCCCTCCCAAATACCGATACTCAAATCCCCCATGGGAACCCCAAGCAAGATACTTGCCGTCAAGGCACACGAAAGACCTTGAATCATCAACAACCACAGATGCCAGCGTTTCGGGGCCAACTCCTTGACATCGATTTTACAGAAGGTCAAGAGTAACTGAGCGAAGATAAGCCACGGAGTGATACAAGACACAAAGCTATGCACATACGGTTTGGCCGGAGCCAAGAAACTCCACTTAGCGAACATCAAGTAAGCTAAGGTACCGACCAACATAGCTATCGGCAAGGTCCAATTTCGTAGAAACTTCCACATGATTCTTTATTCAAATCGAATAGATTTGGCAGGATGAATACGAGTGATGAGGTACGAAGGACCTACAAGCATCAGCACCGAGACAAGCAAGGTACAAACATTGAGCAATACCCACCACCAAACATTGAACTCTACCGGCACGCTATCCACATAGTAGGTAGCAGGGTCGAGCTTGAACGGACGGAAGACCGATTGCACACCCACAAATGCCAAACCGATGAGATTTCCCCAAAGCATCCCCTTTCCTATCAGGAAGACGGAAAAACTTAAAAATATTTTACGGATAGAGAGATTGTCCGCACCGACAGCTTTCAATATCCCAATCATGTTGGTTCGTTCCAATATGATGATGAGCAAACCCGAAATCATGGTGAAACCAGCTACGCCCGTCATGAGGATGAGAATTACCCACACATTCATATCAAGCAAATCGAGCCAAGCAAAAATCTGCGGATTGTTCTCCTCTACCGTCTGTGTGTAGTAGGTATTTCCGTAGCGGTTTACCTGCAAGTCTACTTTTTCACGAATGTTTTCCTTCACGGCTTCCAAGCGGTCGTAATCCACTACTTCCAGTTCTACACCAGTCACTCGGTCGCCTTTCCAATTATTCAAACGATTCACGGTATGAAGGTCAGTCAGCAAGAAAAGGTCATCGTAAAGCGAAAAATTTGTCTGATAGATACCCGCCACTTCGAGACGACGAGCACGGACATTCTCGCCCTCTATATAATAAGTATAGAGTTTATCACCTGTATGGATATTCAGCTTGTTGGCGATGGTACGGGAAATGAGCGTGCGGTTAGTCGATGCCGAGTCACTGAACACCGGTATCTCGCCTTCCAACAGATGCTTCCGAAGGAATGTCCAGTCGTATTCCTGAGCCACTCCTTTCAGCACCATGCCGAGAAAATTATCATCTGTCATAATCATCCCCGGCTTGGTGGAATAACGTTGTACATGCTTCACCCCTTCCGTGGCTTGAAGATCATTCATCAAGCTATCTCCCATCATCACCGGAATGGTTTCGTAGGATTTCAGAGCATCGAAATGAGTGATGGTAATATCGGAACCCAAGCCCACCACCTTGTCTCGTACTTCATGTTTGAAGCCAACGACCACCGCCACCGCTACAATCATTACGGCCAAGCCGATAGCGATGCCCCATGTAGCAATGAGAATGGCAGGTTTCGAAACCTCTTTCTCTCCTTCTTTGCTACGATAAATACGGCGGGCTACAAAGAGTTTCCAATCCATTTCCTTACTCCTCTACTCTACCCGGGTATGCTTCGAGCGCCTTTCGGAGTACCACCAAAGCACGTGCCAAGTCTTCTTTCTTCAATACGTATGCGATACGGACTTCATTCTTTCCCGCACCCGGAGTAGTATAGAAACCGGTAGCCGGAGCCATCATCACGGTTTCTCCTTCGTACTCAAAATCAGACAAGCACCAAGCACAGAACTTCTCACAATCGTCTACCGGAAGCTTGGCAACAGTATAGAAAGCACCCATCGGAATAGGAGAATAAACACCCGGTATACGATTCAAACCATCAATCAAGCATTTACGGCGTTCCACGTATTCATCGTATGTATCACGAGCATATTCTTCTGGAGCATCCAAAGAAGCTTCGGCTGCAATCTGACCAATCAACGGAGGACTCAGACGAGCTTGACAAAACTTCATCACCGCCTGACGTACTTCCTGATTCTTGGTAATGAGCGCACCGATACGGATACCACATTCCGAATAGCGTTTCGATACAGAATCGATAAGTACCACATTCTGTTCGATACCTTCCAGATGACAAGCCGAGATGTAAGGAGAACCGGTATAGATAAATTCACGATAGACCTCATCAGAGAAGAGATACAAGTCGTATTTCTTCACCATGTCACGGATTTGGTTCATTTCACGACGGGTATAAAGATAGCCTGTCGGGTTGTTCGGATTACAAATCAAAATGGCCTTGGTACGTTCATTGATGAGTTCCTCAAACTTTTCCACCTTCGGAAGGGAGAAGCCTTCTTCAATGGTGGTAGTCACGGTACGGATTACCGCACCTGCCGAAATGGCAAACGCCATGTAGTTGGCATATGCCGGTTCCGGAACGATAATTTCATCTCCAGGATTAAGACAACTCAAGAAAGCGAAAAGTACCGCTTCCGAGCCACCGGTAGTGATGATAATATCATCGGCACTGAGATTGATATCGTATTTCTTATAATAACCTACCAATTTTTCACGATAGCTTTGGTAGCCTTGTGAAGGGCTATATTCCAAAACTGAACGGTCAATATTACGGATAGCGTCGAGGGCCGCTTGAGGGGTCGGCAAGTCAGGCTGACCGATGTTCAAATGATACACATGTACTCCTCTTTTCTTAGCATCATCTGCCAACGGAGCCAATTTTCGAATAGGCGATGCCGGCATTTCATGTCCTCTTATAGATATAGTTGGCATATAGATAGTCTTTTACGTAAATAATCGGCAAAGATAAAGTTTATGAAGCAAGGAAGCAAACAATCTTAAAATAAAACATTATCTTTGCATCAATTTAAAACCATAAAAAAGACAAAATATTATGATGCATACTTGGTTCGAATGCAAAATTCGATACGAAAAGACCATGGAAAATGGTATGAACAAGAAGGTTACTGAACCTTATTTGGTGGATGCGCTCAGCTTCACAGAAGCCGAAGCACGTATCATCGAGGAAATGACTCCATACATCAGCGGTGAGTTTACCGTAAGCGATATCAAGCGCGCCAACTACTCGGAACTCTTCTTTGCCGAAGATAGCAATGCCGACCGTTGGTTCAAATGCAAACTCACTTTCGTGACTTTGGACGAGAAGAGCGGTGCCGAAAAGAAAACATCGACCAATGTATTGGTACAAGCCAGCGACCTTCGAGATGCAGTGAAAAAATTGGACGAAGGCATGAAGGGAAGTATGGCAGACTACCTTATTTCTTCCATGGCCGAAACCGCCATTATGGATGTGTATCCATATAGTGCAGAACCGGATGTAAAACCAGAATTCCCGGAAGCGTAATATCCTCCAAACATGTCATCCAGAGCGAAGCGAAGGATCTCGATAACATCCACTTCATGCTTCCGAGATTCTTCACTACACTTCGTTTCGTTCTGAATGACAATATGCTTTAAAAACAAACCATAAACCATGAGCAAAATACAAGAAGAAATCCATCGCATACAGGCCGGACTCCCAGAAAGTGTCCGGCTAGTGGCCGTATCCAAGTTCCACCCTATCGAAGCCTTGCAAGAGGCTTACGATGGAGGCCAACGCATCTTCGGAGAATCGAAAGTGCAGGAAATGACCCAAAAATACGAAGCTTTACCCAAGGACATCGAGTGGCATTTCATCGGGCATCTCCAGACAAACAAAATCAAGTATATGGCTCCTTATGTGGCTCTCATCCATGGAGTGGACTCCTACAAACTATTATCTGAAATCAACAAGCAGGCTGCAAAAGCAGGTCGTATCATTCCTTGCTTGCTCCAGATACACATAGCCCAAGAAGAAACCAAGTTCGGCTTCTCTACCGACGAATGCCGGTCCATGTTGGAAGAAGGCAACTGGCGCCAACTGAAGAATGTACAGATAGCTGGTGTAATGGGTATGGCCACCAATACCGAAGACGAAGCACAAATCAAGCGAGAGTTTTCCACCCTTTCTGCTTTTTTCCAAGAAGTCAAAGAGACTTATTTCAGAGAGGTATCCTCTTTCAAGGAAATCTCCATGGGCATGTCGGATGACTACCCAATAGCCATTGAAGAAGGAAGCACCCTTATCCGTATAGGAAGTCGAATCTTTGGAGCAAGAAACTACTAAGCAAACACTCTTTTGCACAAAAAACAACATTTTGTGCCAAATCCTTTGCTATGTCACAAGAATGTCCTATCTTTGCACAGAATTTCTAACTTTGTGCATATTAAAGACATTAATATTATTATATGGAAAAGAGTTTCATCGCATTAGTTGAACAAAGCATTAAGAAGAATTGGGATTTGGATGCCCTGACAGATTATAAGGGTGTTACCTTACAATATAAGGATGTTGCCCGTAAAATTGAAAAGATTCACATCATTCTCGAAGAAAGCGGCGTAAAGCCGGGTGATAAGATTGCCGTCTGCGGACGAAACATGTCACATTGGGGCGTAACCTTCCTTTCTGTTGTCACTTACGGAGCCATCATCGTACCTATTCTCCATGAATTCAAGGCCGACCAAGTACACAACATCGTAAATCACTCTGAAGCCAAGCTTTTGTTCGTCGGCGATGTCGTTTGGGAAGCACTCGACGAAAGTGCCATGCCAAACCTCGAAGGTATCATGTTGATGAATGATTTCAGCATCTTGATATCACGTAGTGAAAAGTTGACCTATGCCCGTGAACACCTCAACGAACTTTTCGGTCGCAAGTTCCCGAAGAACTTCCGCAAGGAACATATTAATTACTATAAGGATAGCGCAGATGAATTGCTCGTATTGAACTATACATCGGGTACTACCAGCTTCTCAAAAGGTGTAATGCTCCCGAGTCGCGCTTTGTGGTCGAATGTAGAATTCGGTAAGGAAAAGTTGGGTAAGATTTTAAAACCAGGTGACAGTGTGGTATCCATGCTCCCGATGGCCCACATGTATGGTCTAGCCTTCGAGTTCCTCTATGAATTCTGTAGTGGATGCCACGTATATTTCCTCACTCGTATGCCTAGTCCGAAGATTATCCTTCAGGCATTTGCAGAAGTGAAGCCTAAAATTGTCATTGCCGTGCCATTGATCATCGAAAAGATTATCAAGAAGAACGTGCTTCCGAAGCTCGAAACTCCAACCATGAAGTTCTTGCTCAAGGTGCCATTGGTAAGCGACAAGATCAAGGCTACTGTACGTGAACAAGTGATGAATGCTTTCGGTGGCAACTTCTACGAAGTGATTGTAGGTGGTGCTGCTTTCAACCAGGAAGTAGAAGCATTCTTGCGTAGCATCAACTTCCCATACACCGTAGGTTATGGTATGACAGAATGTGCTCCGATTATCTCTTACGAAGATTGGGACAAGTTTAAAGCAGGTTCTTGCGGTAAGGCAGCTCCTCGTATGGAAGTACAGATCTTGAGCCGTGACCCTCAGAACATCCCAGGTGAAATCGTAACCCGTGGTGACAATGTCATGTTGGGTTACTACAAGAATCAGGAAGCTACTGACGAAGTGATTGACGCTGACGGTTGGTTGCATACTGGCGACCTCGGTGTTATCGATGAAGAAGGTAACATCACCATCAAGGGACGCTCAAAGAACATGCTCCTCGGCCCTTCAGGACAAAACATCTATCCGGAAGAAATCGAAGACAAGTTGAACAACTTGCCTTACGTGAACGAAAGCATCATCATTCAGGCACTCGACGGCAAGTTGGCTGCTCTCATCTATCCGGATTTCGACGATGCATTTGCTCATGGCTTGACCGAAAAAGGCGTAGAAGAAGCCATGGAAGCCAATCGTGTTGCATTAAATGCTACCCTTCCGGCTTACGAACAAATTGCTCGCGTGAAGATTTATCACGAAGAATTTGAAAAGACTCCGAAGAAGAGTATCAAGCGATTCCTTTATCAGGAAGCAAGATAAAGATAAGGACAAAAAAGAGAGGTTCCCGATTGGGAACCTCTTCTTTTATATCCTTTTGAAGGATCATTTCTTGTCTTCCTTCTTGAAATAACCTTCTTCATTCAAGATGTAAACCTTACCTTCAGCCGGCACTTCTGCACGGATTTGATAAGTGTAAGGAGTTACGTTCATTGTCAACTTCTGCTTCATTTCTGCGCTCAAGCCCGGAATTTCGTTCAATGTAGCATACTTACCATTTTCGTTCTTATAATCTTGCTGAGCATAGAATACAGCCCACATCAACTTATAGATATCCTTGTCGTGCGGATAAACCAACTGAGTTTCTTCAGTACCCACCTTGTTGTCTGAGAAGTGCAAGTATCCCCAACGATCAGGCATGTGCATGTCGATACGTCCTGTGGCATTCCATACCCAATTTTCTTCCGGCTTCTTCAACCATTCTACGCGAGAGAAATTGATACGCCAAGTATTACCAGCCTTCAAGAGATTATTGAAGCTCAATGTCAAAGCCTGACGAGGAATAGCCATTTCTACAGTCCAATACTTGTCAGTATCGTTTGGGTTATTCAATGTACCTTCGATATGGATACCTGATTGGATACCCGGGCAATCCCATTGCAAGAAGAAATCACCACCTACGCGGTAAGGCTTGTCGAGCATCAAGTCAAAAAGTACATTCTTAGCATTTACTTCGATTTCGAAATAGTTATGACCATCACTATCCGGATCAATGAATACTTCAAAATCATTATCGTAATAAATGATTGTATCGCGTTGGGTCAACTTTGCAGTGATATTTGGTTCTTCAAGGATAGCACCTACATAGAGGAAATCATCATCCCACAACATTTTAGCAGTAGTCTTGTACTTAGGAGCATCAAAACCCTTTCCACTGATGTCTTCAAATTCTTCTGTATCCTTAGCCTTTTGCCAAGAAGATTCATCCAACTTACCGTCAATTTTCAATGTACCTTCTGTACGATAAGCAACATATGTACGAGGATCCACCAAATACTTTTCATACTTTTCAAAGATGCACTGGCCATCTTCCTTTACTTGCTTTTCGCCTCCTGTACATCCTGTCAATGACATCAAGCCACAAAGAAACGAACAAATGTATACTACTTTTTTCATCTTATAATTAGTTTTCGATTAATTACTTTCAATAACCTTACCTTCGCCACGATACAACTGGATAGGACCATCGAGTAATACTGCCAATACAGTGATTTCCTTGTCGAGTACATGGTCAGGCACTTCAATGTAGAGATTACCCGGTACACCACTCCAGTAGTTCTTGTTATGAACCTTGTAGCTCAACATAGAACCATCGCCCACAACCCAAACACGGTTTACCTTGTTCACCAAACCCTTGATTTCCACAATACCATTCGGACGATATGGCAAATACAAGTAAAGGATATCACCAGCCTGGTTCAATGAAGTGAAACCATGGAAATGGTCAGCCGGAATACCTGCGCGAGTGTCATAAATCGCTTCCTTGTGCTTCTTGGTCCAACGGCCGAATTCCTTCAAGATAGCTACTTGTTCTTCAGGGATAGTACCGTCTTCTCTAGGGCCGATGTCCATCAACATGTTACCACCGTTACTCAAACAATCCACAAATGTACGGAGAAGCATGTGTGGAGTCTTGTAGTTCTTGTCATTGTGCTGATAACCCCAAGAGTCGTTCATGGTCATACAAAGTTCCCAATACTTTTCTTCCGGACGAACTACAGGCACACCTTGTTCAGGGGTAGCATAATCACCATAACCGGTGATACGTGAGTTCACAATCACATTCTTGTTACCACCACGGAGTAATTCCATGATTTCCTTTGCTCTCCAAGTTTCGGCACTCATTTCCCAGTCACCGTCAAACCAATACAGGTCAGGTTTGTAAGTATTGTTCAATTCTGACAACTGACCGAAGTTGAACTTGCAGAAGTTATCCCAACGCTTCGGGTCGTCCTTGTAGCGAACATCAGTACGGGTCATGTTCGGATAGTCAGGATGTGACCAGTCTGGCAATGAGAAATAAAGACCGAGACGCAAACCAGCCTTACGCACTTCGTTCACGAACGGAGTCACCAAATCGCGCTTAGCAGGAGTATTCTTCACCACGCTGAGCCCATTTTGCTTGGTATCCCAAAGAGCCACACCGTCATGATGCTTGGTAGTCAATACGGTATATTGTGCCCCACTTTCCTTAATCAAGTCCACCCAAGCCTTCGGGTCATATTTCGATGCGGTAAAGCCTTCACACTGCTTCAAATACTCATCGTGAGGCAAATACTTGTTATAGAACGACCAACTTTCCGATACACCTTTCACTGCATATATACCCCAATGGATAAAAATACCCAACTTGGCCTTATGGAACCATTCCATACGCTTGTCCTTCTGTTCTTGTGTCTCCTGCAAGAGATTCTGGGCATGGAAGGATGGACACGCCACCAAAAGTGCGAGCATTGCTGCACAAAGTTTCTTCTTCATGTTAATATGATTTTTAAGGTTATTTGTTTATAATCCGCAAACTTAACAATTTTCAATTATAATACCAAATAAATTCTTATCTTTGCCTACTCATTTAAAACAAGAATATGACTAGAAAAAAGAAAAAGAACTCACTCATCGGCTGGCTCATCGCTTTGGTAGTCGGTATCATTTCTCTCATCACCGGTAAATCATGGACGGATTGGGACAGCACCCAGAAAGTCATTCAGGAATCGAACAAACAGGTTGACACCTCCCGAATGGAGATTCCTCTTACCAAAGGCAAACAAGGTCAAATTATCCAGCGCACCGGCTATACCCTCTCCTACGATGCCAAGAACAAGACCCCACAATGGGTGGCATGGGAACTCACCAAGGAAGAAACCCGAGGTAACGAGGAACGCACCAACGAATTTCAACCCGATCCTGATGTGATGGGTGCGAAAGTAGTAACTTACGATTATTCCGGTTCGGGCTACGACCGAGGACACATGGCACCTGCCGGAGATATGAAGTGGAGCAAGAAAGCCATGCAGGAATCCTTCTACATGAGCAACATCTGTCCGCAAGACCATAACCTGAATACCGAGGATTGGAACGACTTGGAAATGAAGTCGCGCGAATGGGCACGCCGGTACGGCAAAGTATACATCGTATGTGGCCCTATATATAAAGGTACTCGTAACGAATACATTGGCGACCATCGGGTAAAGGTACCTGATGCTTTCTTCAAGGTCATCCTCATCAACGATACAAAGAAGCAATGCGCCCTCGGCTTCTACTTCGAAAACGAAGCGGGCGAACGCCCATTGACCGAATACCTTACCTCGGTAGACGAACTTGAAAAGCTTACCGGCCTTGATTTCTTCTCTGCCTTGCCGGATGAAGAAGAAAACCGGTTGGAGAAGGTAGTTGTTGAAAAGTTGCCATAAACAAATGCATCCCATGAAAAAGAAAACAAGAAACATCCTCATTGCATGCATCGCTATCCTCCTATTCGGCATAGCCGGCATTGCACACATTTATTATTATTTCTTTGCGAAGCCTTTCCAAATTACGGAAACCACCTATATCTATATCGACCGCGACGACAATGTGGATTCTGTTTATCATAAAATCGTCGAAGCAGGAAATCCCAAGCAGATGCACGGCTTCGAATCGTTGGTGAGATACAAGGGCTATACCCCGAAGACAGGACGCTATGCCCTCAAGCCGACGGACAACATGCGTTACCTCCACAACCGCTTGAAAATGGGCTATCAGACACCCGTCCGCCTCACCATAGGTAGTGTGCGTACCCTCGACCGCATCGCCCGCAACGTTTCCCGTCAACTCATGATTGACTCCGTAGAAATCGCCCGTTTACTCAACGATACGGCATTTATCAGCCAGATGGGTTACAACAAGCAAAGCCTTCCTGCTCTCTTCATCCCGAACACCTACGAGGTGTATTGGAACATGAGCGCCGAGGATTTCATGGCTCGTATGCAGAAGGAAAACAAGGCCTATTGGAATGAAAAACGAATGAAGCAAGCCGAAGAAATCGGTCTCACTCCCATCGAGGTAGCCACCTTGGCATCCATTGTCGAAGAAGAAACCGCCAACCAAGCCGAGAAGCCGATGGTAGCCGGTCTTTACATCAACCGCCTCCAGCGAGGCATGCTCCTTCAAGCCGACCCTACGGTAAAGTTCAGCATGGGCGATTTCGAGTTGAGACGCATCCTCTACCGACACTTGGAAGTGGATTCTCCTTACAATACTTATAAGTATGCCGGTCTTCCTCCGGGCCCTATCCGCATCCCCTCCTATCAAGGATTGGAAAGCGTCTTGAACTATACCAAGCACAATTACCTCTACATGTGCGCCAAGGAAGATTTCTCCGGTACCCACAACTTTGCGGTCACTTCCGCCCAACATGCCGCCAATGCGAGAAAATATCAGCAAGCTTTGAATCGAAGGGGTATCCGATAATTACCCCTTCGATTCAAAGCTTCCAACAACTCCTCCACTTCTTCCTTCGTCATCCCTGTGGAGCGGATATACTCACACGCCATTCGGGAGAAGGAACCATCGTAGTATGTTTCCAACAACTTCATGAGTTGTTCTTTGATTATTTTTTCTTCTGCCATATCTTTCTATCGTTCATTTAAGACTTTCAAATAAAGTTTCTCCATTCCATGAGTTGGATTACCTATTAAAACTATCTCATTTTCTTTATTCAGAAGGAAAGTTCTGAATAATTGATTGTCTGGCAACCGGTTTATTTCATTAAACTTATGTTCATCATCTAAAAAAACAGGAATATCAATTCTTTTCTTCTAATTTATATTGATAGAAAATGAAGTACATATATTCATCAGCGGTCTCTAACGGTTTTCTCCTTACACCATGTATAACTCCGTTTTTATAACCTAAAAATTGAAAGAAAGGAGGCATTTCCGTTTCTAAAATCAAATCATTTCCTTTGTAAGCCTGCAAATAGGTCTTTCCTGTAGAAAAACTCTCCAGTACAGTCTTAAACAATAAGTTCTCATCCGAGAAGTATGCCAATCCTATATTGCTACCCACCTTTTTAAGATCGTTAGTATACAATTTCATATCGATTTCATATCCTATCGTATAGTCCCTGTTTACTTTTTCCGCTTCATACCCCATTGTATATAACAACTGATCGGGATATTTATATACATAGATTAACGAATCTACAGCATGGTTTACAAAAAGAGTATCCCCCGACATATCATACTGAAAAAATTCAAAGAGAGGTGTAGGCTTATCCATATATATCATCGGAAGCCTACCTACCACCTTTTCAACTTTCATTGTACGTAAATTAAGTTCCGCTAAAATGTGTCCTTTTTGGTATCTATCAACAGAAACTTCGCCAAGTAATCTATTTACAAAACTAACAGGCATAAGAGCGAGGGTATCATTCAGAGCAATCATATTTATACCAAAATCCGACATTTCCATGATATTATATACGGACGGAGAATCATAATTGTCCTTGTCCACATTTTCCCAACCGAAACCTAACATTCCTTTTCTTTTCAATTGATAGTCATTAACGTTATAACTAAACATGATGTTGGACGGATCAATCAAAAAACATTCATCATCAGAATTCATTAAAGGATATGAATACATAAGCGATGACAATTCATTAGGACCTTGGCCTTTTCCAAAATGTCGTTTTACAAATACCCCATCCTGTTTATATTGATAGACAGCCATGTAATAGCAATCTGCAAAATAAATAAATGAATCGGTCATAAAAAAGTTACCACGACCACTAGTTGCATCCGCATCTACCATGATGGAATCTACCAAAGAAAGTTGATGACTCATCATCCTTTTCCCTTTATGAACCGGCAATTTGTTCTCAGAACAAGAGATGCCCCCAAAGAGCATCCCTATAATTAGACAAAAGTGTATGATTCTTTTCATAATCAACGACAATTTGAATCATGATTTCCTTTTTTCAACTCCACACTCTCAGGTGCTTCATCCTGTACTTGATTTTCTGTTGTTCCTGCATAAACCTGCATAGATAGCAGCAATACTAATAATCCAAGAATCTTTCTCATCTTTCTTTCTATTTTTGTTAATTTTAGTACCGCAAAGATAGAGACCTATTATGAACCAACCAAGCAATTATGAGAAAAACCGTCTGACACTCAAAAATCATAAAACACTGAATATCAGATACGTTAAGAAGCTGTCAGACTTATAAAATCTGACAGCCTCTTTATTCCATTAATAATCAAACGATTACAAAGTTTTCCTTAGGGGAGTATCACGCAAACACTTAACAATCAATCACTTAGACAACAACACTATAAACATATCTTTATGAACACATGACAAAGAACCTAGTTTTTTGAGTAAACGGCTCCTTCTTTGATAAACAGCATCTTTCGATTCGCCCATTATTTCACCAATGATTTGTCCTGACACTCCAGCAAACATATAGCATACCCGACGATATTCAGATTCATTGGTCAATATCACTTCTCTGCGGAAGTGTACCATCACATTATCCAAATACCGATTGACCAATGCTTCTACCTTATTATATTCATTATCGCCGGCATAATAATCCATCTTCAATGATTTGATGCCTTCCTCGATTCTCTTTACCTTCGTTTCCTCCCTGAGATATTTCCTTTCATGCAGAAGAACCACTCCTACCACCTGTTCCAATGCATGCCTCAACAATTCAACCTTTTGAAACAGCATCTTCCTGTTTTCATCCTGCAAAGCTTTCATTTCGGCTTCTGCATTCTGAACATACAATCGGAATTCCTCTTCCTGATTAACCAATTCCGAACGGAGTCGTGAGATTGATTCAGCATTACCCTTGCTATCGCTTTCCAATTGTTGAATCAACGTTTTCATCTTTTGGCGGTTTTCTTCCTTTTGTGCTATGACTTCATTTTGAGCTTGAATCATTTGATTGGCAACCCTCCTTTCCTCTTCCATCTTTTCCAACAGCGCAGAAATTTCCGCATCACTTTTTTCTTTACCCTGAATCAATGATTGTTTCAGGGTTTCAACAGACAATTGCTCTTGCTGAAGCTTCGTCTTCAACTCCATAACCTTTGCATTATTTTCCTCCTTTTTCTTGTCGATTTCTTCTTTCAAGGTCGCAATCGTCCGGTCAGCATTTCTTTTGTCCTCATCCAATTGCTGCAATGCTAACGCTATCTTACCTTTTTCCTTTTCTATCTTTTCATTTTCATTCTCCAAATGACTGATAACCAGCTCGGATTCTTTCTTTTGTTTCTTGAATACTCGAACAGACACATAAACCACCACCACCAATAGTAATAGGAAGAAAAGAGTAGTAACCAGATTCAGCAACTTTCTCATGCGGAGTTTGTATGCCTCAAACTCCAACTTTTCCGACAAGTGGTCACGTTGTACCGTCAAGACCGGTTGTTGAAGAGCTTGTCGAGTGTCCTTATTTTGCAGCAAAACACCTTTCTTCAATTCTTGATAAGCCAAATTTCCATTACCTTGCAAACGATATACATCAGAAGATGCCATATACAGACTGACAGAATCCGACTTGCTTTCAGCACATCTCCATCCCTTTTCCAAACATTCGTTCGCTAAAATGAAATTATGCTCCGTGGCATACATCTGTGCCAATTTTCCCATATATGAAGAAGAAACATAATCTTCATCTATCATTAATACCAATTCAGCATAAAGTGTCTGAGCTTCCTTCATCCGTTCTCCTTCAATGCATAGCATCATCCAATCACCCAAGCACGACTTTACCAATGCTTTATCCTCTTCTTCTTTAGCAGAACCCAAAGTCATCAGAAGCAAACGTTCGGCTTCGCCATACTCATTCATACTGCGAAGAAGACTACTTTGGTTCAACCACATATAATTACGATGACGAATCTTCCCAGCCCGCTCATAACATTCGGCTGCCTTTTGATGAGCCTCCAAACTCTTGGGATAATCGTAATAAATGTCATAAATACGTCCCAACTCCGCATAAAGCAATCCTACCAAATAGTCATCGCCTACCTCATCCGCCAATTGCTCCGCCTCCATATAGCATAAAGTAGCATTCTGATAGTCCTTGGCATTGAAGTGTACCCTACCTTTATAATAATAGGAAAGGAACTTGCGGCGTGCATCATCGGTATGGCGGTAGTAGTCCACCGCAATGCTTATCAGCGAGTCGTTGGTTTCGTCGCGATAGGTCTTGTCCTGCGCTTGGGTATGGAGCAAGGCATAGAGGGCACGGGTGCGATTTTGCCCCATTTCATCGGGAGAAAGGGTGTTCAGCACCGCCCAGGCAGAGTCGGGGCGTTCGTTCATCAGTGCCTCGGCACGGGTCAAGGTATCGGTCACATGCTTGGGGTCGTTACAGCCCGCCAGAAGCAGTAATGTCAGCAACAGGTAGTATAAGTGATGTGTTCTTTTCATGTCGATTTCTGATTATCGGGCACAAATATACTAAAAAAGTCCTTTTCTCCCATTATTTCAGTCATCTGCTGCCACTCCTGTCACCGGGACTTAACAGGTTGTGACTCATCGTGAAAACGGTTGCAGGAGTGGTGCAACCATCGTGTCACTCCTGCAACCGATGTCTCGTCCTGATTTTGGTCAGGAAAATCTATACGAGCGTTCGCTGAAAGATGATACATCTTACCCCGATAAGATGCTACATCTTACTGCGATAAGATGATACATCTTCCGGCGGAAGCCCGTATACGTTTGATTTTAACTGATTTAACCGTGACTCTTTATTCTCGTAAGCTGAATCAGTAGACGTTTTTAGGAAATCATGCTGAATTCCTGGACAGACTTTGGTGCAACGGGTGTAAGGAGGTGTAGCCGTTTGCTGCCACCGATTTCTAGCTGACACACAAGTGGTTAAATCTCGGTGACAGGAGTGTATGGAGTTTCGGTCTAACTAGAGGGAAAGCTTATATTGTCCCTTATTCTTCGTTCTACCACCATATTGGATAGCATGTACCGGACAAGCATGATAACAAGCCAGACACATGGTACAATCATCACCCCACTGAGGCTTACCCTCTACCTTAATATTATGCACCGGGCAACGCTTCTCGCACAAGCCACAAGAGATGCAGGCATCTGTCGCATGGAAAGGTTTGGGAGACATGAGGAACTTACGGAAAAGTCCACCCAAAACATAGGTCTTGACCTTTGGAAAAGCTCCCTCAAAACAGCCATGCTTGTCCATAATTACCTTGCGGGAGAGTTCTTCACCTATAAAGTCCACACGGGCAGAGGCGTTATCCAATTTACGTTTCAATTCATCTTCTCCGTCGATATCGAAACCCGGCAGACACACGTAGGTATCCGGCATCAGGATGGAGTAGCTGGCATGACTCTTCCAGCCCTTTGCCTGAAGAGCAGCCATAAAGACATCCGCAGTCTTGCCCGTATCGTCACCGCACGTACATACAAAATATAGATACTCGGGCGCTTGACTGGTTTTCATCTTCCGGACAAAGTCCAACACGATTTTGGGAGGCTCCCACCCGTAAACGGGATATACGAATCCTACGCGCTCGCCTGGAGCCAACGTATACTCCATCGGAGTGCGAATCTCCTCTGCTATGGGCAATACCCTATCCTGAAGCTTGTCTGCCAACTTACGGGCGACCCATGCCGAATTTCCTACACCTGAAAAATAAAATATCATAATCTTATGGTATAAAAAAAGCGATGCTAACTAAATAGCATCGCCTGTATAAAAAAGCCGCACCAGTGATGCGATGAAACTCCGAATGACAGGTTTTGAGTGCTCTCCTCCTTTGTAATCCACCGGCATAAATGCTACCCGAAGGCGTGGCCCGCCATTGGAAGTAGAAGCTTTGTCTCGGTATTTCTTATTAGTTTGATGAGTTTCCCAATCTAACTAATGCGGCTAGCTCTTAATTCTCTTTCCGTATGACAAATATAGGCTCTTTTTGCGAAATAAACAAGCCTTGAGCAGATTTTGTTTGTTAAAAAAAGAAAGACAACCCGTAATGGGTTGTCTTCCTTCCGTTTGAAATACATTTTTTATAATACCGTTGAAGCTTATTACTTAACCTTAGCTACGATAGCCTTGAATGCTTCTGGGTGATTCATAGCCAAATCGGCCAACACCTTACGGTTAATTTCGATACCTGCCTTGTGCAAAGCACCCATCAACTTAGAGTATGACATACCTTCCAAGCGAGCTGCTGCGTTGATACGCTGAATCCACAATGCACGGAAATTACGTTTCTTTTTCTTACGGTCGCTGTATGCGTAGGTCAAACCCTTTTCCCAAGTGTTCTTTGCTACGGTCCATACGTTCTTTCTTGCACCAAAGTAACCTCTGGTAAGACCTAAAATTTTCTTTCTTCTTGCTCTAGAAGCAACGTGATTTACTGATCTTGGCATAGTTTTAATTCTTTTTGAATGTTAGCGCCGCTGTTTCGCACAGTGAACTTAAAGCTAAGACATTCGGTTAATACTTTAAATGATACGTTACGCTTTTTAAGATTACTTCATGCAAAGCAATTCCTTTACTGAACCTTCGTTAGCACTATGTACTAAACCAGTGTGTACAAGGTTTCTCTTTTGCTTCTTAGTCTTCTTAGTCAAGATGTGACTGTGAAAAGCGTGCTTTCTCTTGATTTTACCTGTTCCGGTAAGAGCGAATCTTTTTTTGGCACCGGAGTTAGTCTTGATCTTTGGCATCTTTTTAAAATTTAAAATAATTATTATTCAAATGGTGGTAACGCACTATACCGGCGCGTTACGCACTCGTTTTTATTCTGCTTTTGGTTCTTCCGCTTTCTTTGGTGCAGCCGGCTTTTCCTTCTTCGGAGCAGCTGCCTTCTTCGGAGCAAGGGAGATAGTCATTCTCTTACCTTCCAAAACCGGCATCTGTTCTACCTTGGCATATTCTTCCAAATCGTTGGCAAAACGAAGCAACAACACTTCACCTTGTTCCTTGAAGAGGATGGAACGGCCCTTGAAGAATACGTAAGCCTTTACCTTATCACCGTCCTGCAAGAATCCGATGGCATGCTTCAACTTGAAGTTGTAGTCATGGTCGTCTGTCTGCGGACCGAAACGGATTTCCTTTACATTAACCTTTACTTGCTTTGCCTTCTGTTCCTTTTGGCGCTTCTTTAACTGATAAAGAAATTTAGAATAATCAATAATTCTACAAACGGGAGGAACGGCATTGGGTGAAATTTCTACCAAGTCAGCCTCATGCTCTTCAGCCATTCTCAAGGCTTGTGCAATCGGATATACTGCTGATTCAATATCATCGCCCACGATGCGGACTTCTTTGGCACGAATCTGTTCATTGATTCGGTGTTGCCCTTTTAAATTGTCATTCTTCATTCAAAGACTTAAATTAGGTTTTCCTGTTTGTTTTTTCTTAATTTAATGATTGATTCTACTATTAACGCTAAAGTTCCTAAAGGGTTCTTTCGCAAACGGCTGCAAAGTTACCATTTATTTATCATTTCTGAAACTTCTTCAGCAATATTTTTTGCAAAATCAGCAATTTTCATAGTGCCTTGGTCGCCTTGTCCCTGCTTACGTACAGAAACTTCGCCATTTTCGGCTTCTTTTTCACCCACAACGAGCAAATATGGGATGTGCTTCAATTCGTTATCACGAATCTTGCGGCCAATCTTTTCGTTACGGTCGTCCACAATTGCACGGATATCCATGCTGTCGAGATAAGCTCTCACTTCTTCTGCATAAGCATTGTACTTTTCAGAAATCGGGAGGATAACTGCCTGGTCAGGAGTCAACCACAATGGGAACTTACCACCGGTATGTTCAATCAATACGGCACAGAAACGTTCCATAGAACCGAATGGTGCACGGTGAATCATTACCGGACGATGCTTCAAGTTGTCAGAACCCATGTATTCGAGTTCGAAACGTTCAGGCAAATTGTAGTCTACCTGGATAGTACCCAACTGCCAACGACGACCGATAGCATCCTTTACCATGAAGTCGAGC